>NZ_JBAWDE010000328.1:0-7074 GCF_049590575.1 Pseudomonas sp. | reverse complement strand
GTGTGTCAGCCCCGCAAAAGGTGACTGATACACCCAATCGGGGGCAAGCCCCCTCCCACCTTTAAGTGCGGTTCACGCCTGGCGTCTGCGCTGATCTGAGCCTTGAGGCAAAAGTTGGAAGGCTTCTTGCAATACCGCCTGCAGGACGCCGCTTGGCGTCAAAACTTTGCTTCAAGGAACACGAGGAATACCGGTGGTGGATCGCTCTCAAATGCTCGGCACGGCCCGTACGACCCTGACTGACCTCTCGCGGGGCAATCTGGGTGTGCCGTTGTTGTTGCTGGTGATGCTGGCAATGATGATGTTGCCGATGCCGCCGTTCCTGCTCGACGTGTTCTTCACCTTCAACATTGCCCTGTCCGTGGTCGTGCTGCTGGTGTGCGTGTACGCACTGCGGCCGCTGGACTTCGCGGTATTCCCGACGATCCTGCTGGTGGCGACCCTGCTGCGTCTGGCGCTCAACGTGGCGTCCACCCGCGTGGTGATGCTGCACGGCCAGGACGGCCACGCCGCCGCCGGTAAGGTGATCCAGGCCTTTGGTGAGGTGGTGATCGGCGGTAACTACGTGGTCGGTATCGTGGTGTTCGCGATCCTGATGATCATCAACTTTGTGGTGGTCACCAAGGGCGCCGGGCGGATTTCCGAGGTGAGCGCGCGGTTTACCCTCGACGCCATGCCCGGCAAACAGATGGCCATCGACGCCGACCTCAACGCCGGCCTGATTGACCAGAACCAGGCCAAGTCGCGCCGCCTGGAAGTCGCCCAGGAAGCCGAGTTCTACGGTTCCATGGACGGCGCCAGCAAATTTGTGCGCGGTGACGCCATCGCCGGCCTGCTGATTCTGTTCATCAACCTGATCGGCGGCATGGCCGTCGGTATCTTCCAGCACGGCATGACCTTCGGCGATGCTGGCAAGGTGTACGCCTTGCTGACCATCGGTGACGGTTTAGTGGCGCAGTTGCCATCACTGTTGTTATCCACAGCTGCCGCGATCATGGTGACCCGTGCTTCTGGCTCCGAAGACATGGGCAAGCAGATCAGCCGCCAGATGTTTGCCTCGCCCAAGGCGCTGGCCGTGGCGGCGGGCATCATGGCGATCATGGGCCTCGTGCCGGGTATGCCGCACGTGTCGTTCCTGAGCATGGCGGCCATGGCCGGTGGCGGTGCCTACCTGTTCTGGAAGAAGCAGAACGCGGTCAAGGTCAAGGCTCTGCAAGAGGTGGCGCGCCAGCAGGAACTGCTGCCGTCGCCGGCCCGCGCCCAGGAAACCAAGGAGCTGGGCTGGGACGACGTGACCCCGATCGACATGATCGGCCTGGAAGTCGGCTACCGCCTGATTCCCCTGGTAGACCGCAACCAGGGCGGCCAACTGCTCGCGCGGATCAAGGGCGTGCGCAAGAAGCTGTCCCAGGACCTGGGCTTTCTGATGCCCACCGTGCACATCCGCGACAACCTCGACCTGGCGCCCAGCGCTTACCGCCTGACCCTGATGGGCGTGATCCTGGCTGAAGCCGAGATCTACCCGGACCGCGAGCTGGCGATCAACCCAGGGCAGGTGTTCGGCAGCCTCAACGGCATCACCGCCAAAGATCCGGCTTTTGGCCTGGAAGCGGTGTGGATCGAAATCAGCCAGCGCAGCCAGGCGCAATCGCTGGGTTACACCGTGGTGGACGCCAGCACCGTGGTCGCCACTCACCTCAACCAGATTCTGTACAAGCACTCCCACGAGCTGATCGGCCACGAAGAAGTCCAGCAATTGATGGGTTTGTTGGGCAAAGCCTCGCCGAAACTCGCCGAAGAACTGGTGCCGGGCATTCTCTCGCTGTCGCAATTGCTCAAGGTGTTGCAGGCGCTGCTCGCCGAACAGGTGCCCGTGCGCGACATTCGCAGCATCGCCGAGGCCATCGCCAACAATGCCGCCAAGAGTCAAGATACCGCCGCCCTGGTGGCTGCGGTGCGCGTCGGATTGTCCCGCGCAATCGTGCAAAGCATTGTGGGGCTTGACTCCGAGCTGCCTGTGATCACCTTGGAACCAAGGTTGGAACAAATATTGCTCAATAGTATTCAGAAGGCAGGACAAGGCCAGGAAGAGGGCGTTCTGCTGGAGCCAAGCATGGCTGAGAAACTGCAGCGTTCGTTGATCGACGCGGCGCAACGTCAGGAAATGCAGGGCCAACCGGTGATTCTGCTGGTGGCAGGCCCCGTCCGGGCGATGTTGTCGCGGTTTGGACGCCTGGCAGTTCCGAATTTGCACGTTTTGGCTTATCAGGAAATTCCTGACAATAAGCAAGTGACTATCGTCGCGACAGTAGGGCCGAACGGCTGAGGGTAGTGGGTTATGCAAGTTAAGCGTTTTTTCGCCGCCGATATGCGTCAGGCCATGAAACTGGTGCGTGATGAGCTGGGCGCCGACGCCGCGATTATCGGTAACCGTCGTATTGCCGGCGGTGTCGAGCTGACGGCTGCCCTGGATTACACCCCCCAGGCCCTGGCGCCGCGCGTGCCGAACATGGAGCTCGAAGACGAGCTGCGCAAGACTGCCTCGCGGATTGTGTCGGCCCAGGCCGAACTGAGCATGCGTGGCGACAGCGACGCGACCACCAACCGCCAGTTGTTCGCCGGCCTGCCGCTGACGGCTGCCGAGCCTCTCGTCGAACCGACTTTCGTTGAGCCGCCGCGTCCTGCAGCGCCAGCCCCGGCTGCCGCAGTCGACCAGCGTGTGTTCGACTCGATGCGCTTTGAACTCAATGGCCTGCGCGAACTGCTGGAAGTGCAGCTGGGTTCGTTGGCGTGGACCCAGCTGCAAGGCAGTAAGCCGCAGCAAGCCAACCTGTGGCGTCGCCTGCAACGCATCGGCCTGTCCGGCCCGTTGTCACGTGACCTGCTGGCGCTGACCACTGAAATCGAAGAACCTCGCCAGGCCTGGCGCATGTTGCTGGCGCACCTGGCGCGGATGATCGCCACCCCGGAAGTCGAGCCGTTGGAAGAGGGCGGTGTAATCGCCATGGTCGGCCCGGCCGGCATGGGCAAGACCACCACCCTGGCCAAGCTCGCAGCCCGTTACGTGCTCAAGTACGGCGCGCATAACATCGCGCTGGTGAGCATGGACAGCTACCGTATTGGTGCTCAGGAGCAACTCAAGACCCTGGGTCGCATTCTCAATGTGTCGGTGACGCATGTAGACCCGGGCCAGTCCCTGGCCAATGCCCTCGACCCGCTGCTGCGCAAGCGCGTGGTGCTGATCGACACCGCCGGCCTGCAAGCCAGCGACCCGGCATTGCGCATGCAGTTGGAAAGCCTGGCCGGGCGTGGGATCAAATCGAAAAATTACCTGGTGCTTGCAACCACCAGCCAGAAACAGGTTCTTACCGCTGCGTACCACAGTTACAAGCGCTGCGGTCTGGCCGGTTGCATCCTCACCAAGCTCGATGAAACCGCGAGCCTGGGCGAAGTGCTGAGCCTGGCCATCAGTCATGAACTGCCGGTCGCCTACCTGACCGACGGACCGCGGATCCCGGATGATCTGCATCTGCCGCGCCGTCATCAGTTGGTCAGCCGTGCAGTCAGCGTGCAAATGCAAGAAGAGCCTAGCGAGGAAGCGATGGCCGATATGTTCGCCGACCTTTACCACAACCCCGCAAAACGGGTGGGTTGAGGGCAGGATGAACACCGTGAAATGTACCTACATCGATGGTCTGCAAGCGATTCACGCGGCCAAGCCATGTAGCCTGCGTCTAAGCAAGACAAGGTAAAGAAATAAAATGGGCAGCATGCATCCCGTACAGGTGATCGCGGTGACCGGCGGCAAAGGTGGCGTCGGGAAAACTAACGTGTCAGTGAATTTGTCCCTGGCCCTGGCAGAGCTTGGCCGTCGCGTCATGCTGCTGGACGCTGACCTGGGGCTGGCGAACGTCGACGTTCTGCTCGGGCTGACACCCAAACACACCCTTGCCGATGTGATCGAGGGGCGCTGTGAGCTGCGCGACGTGCTGCTGCAGGGGCCCGGCGGGATCCGCATCGTGCCCGCCGCCTCCGGCACCCAGAGCATGGTGCACCTGAGCCCGGCGCAGCATGCTGGCCTGATCCAGGCCTTCAGCGATATCGGCGACAACCTCGACGTGCTGGTGATCGACACCGCGGCCGGGATCGGCGAGTCGGTGGTCAGCTTTGTGCGCGCCGCCCAGGAAGTGCTGCTGGTGGTGTGCGATGAACCGACTTCGATCACCGACGCCTACGCGCTGATCAAACTGCTTAACCGTGACTACGGCATGAACCGCTTTCGCGTGCTGGCCAACATGGCCCAAAGCCCGCAGGAAGGGCGCAACCTGTTCGCCAAGTTGACCAAGGTCACGGATCGCTTCCTCGATGTCGCCTTACAATACGTCGGCGCAGTTCCCTACGACGAGTGTGTGCGCAAGGCTGTGCAAAAGCAGCGTGCAGTCTACGAAGCGTTCCCTCGTTCCAAATGCGCATTGGCGTTCAAGGCTATTGCCCAGAAGGTCGATACCTGGCCGTTGCCCGCCAACCCTCGGGGGCATCTGGAGTTTTTCGTCGAGCGATTGGTGCATCAGACGAGCGCAGGACCCGTGCTATGACAGCGACCGGCTACAACGCCTACAAGAAGTCTGCCCGTGACAGCCAGGGCGAATTGATCGAGCGCTACGCGCCCCTGGTCAAGCGCATCGCCTATCACTTGCTGGCACGCCTGCCCGCCAGCGTCCAGGTCGAAGACCTGATCCAGGCGGGCATGATCGGCCTGCTCGAAGTGTCGACCAAGTACGACGCGAGCAAGGGGGCGAGTTTCGAGACGTATGCGGGGATCCGCATCCGTGGCGCGATGCTCGATGAAGTGCGTAAAGGTGACTGGGCGCCGCGTTCGGTGCACCGCAATACGCGCATGGTCAGTGACGCAATTCGCGCAATTGAAGCAAAAACCGGTCGCGACGCTAAAGATCACGAAGTTGCGGCCGAACTCCAATTGAGTCTCGACGATTATTACGGGATTTTGAACGATACCTTGGGCAGCCGCCTGTTCAGTTTCGACGACCTGTTGCAGGACGGCGAACACGAAGGGCTGCACGAGGACGGCGCGAGTGCTCACATGGAGCCGTCGCGCGACCTGGAAGATGAACGTTTCCAGGGCGCGTTGGCCGAAGCGATTGCCAATTTGCCGGAGCGTGAGCGGCTGGTGTTGGCGCTGTACTACGACGAAGAGCTGAACCTCAAGGAAATCGGTGAGGTCCTGGGCGTCAGCGAATCGCGGGTCAGCCAGTTGCATAGCCAGTGCGCAGCCCGCTTGCGGGGGCGTTTGGGAGAGTGGCGAGCGCGCTGACAGGCAGTGTTGGGGAGCACTGCAGACGAGACCGCGAGGGTGATAGGCCTTCGCGGGTCGACCCGTTGTGCCCCCGCAGTCCTTTTTGTGTAATGCCTGTTGATTGAAATGGCGCGTCCAGGTGCTGGGCGCGTTTAAGACTGCTTGGAGGTCGAATTGGACAAGAACATGAAAATCCTCATCGTTGATGACTTCTCAACGATGCGGCGGATCATAAAAAACCTGTTGCGTGACCTTGGGTTCACTAACACGGTCGAGGCGGATGACGGCATTACGGCGATTCCGATCCTCAACAGCGGGAGCATCGACTTTCTGGTAACGGACTGGAACATGCCGGGCATGACCGGTATCGACTTGCTGCGCCACGTGCGCGCCGACGAAAAACTGCGCACTCTTCCCGTGTTGATGGTGACCGCCGAAGCCAAGCGTGAACAGATCATCGAGGCCGCCCAAGCCGGGGTTAACGGTTACGTGGTCAAGCCATTCACTGCATTGGCCTTGAAAGAGAAGATCGAAAAAATCTTCGAACGCATCAACGGCTAGTGCCACCGCGGGGGAGCTATGGAGCATAAAGAAACGTCACAGGGAGACTTCGAGTCGACCCTGAAAAAGCATGCTCACCAGTTGGTCGACAGCCTTGAAAAAGGCCAGTTCGGCGACGCGGTGCAGTTGATCCATGAGCTCAACCAGACCCGTGACCGCGGCCTGTACCAGGAAGTGGGCAAGCTCACGCGCGAGCTGCACAGTGCGATCGTCAATTTTCAGATTGACCCGCATATGCCCCAGGCCGAAGAAATTTCGCAGATTACCGACGCCACCGAACGCCTGTCCTATGTGGTCAGGCTGACCGAAGCTGCCGCCAACCGCACCATGGACCTGGTGGAAAACGCCACGCCGCTGGTCAATGGCATGGCGACCGAAGCACAAGCGCTGAGCCACGATTGGGGCCGCTTCATGCGCCGCGAAGTGGGGGCTGAAGAGTTTCGCGAATTGGCACGTCGGGTCGACGGGTTCCTGTCACGCAGCGAGCAGGAAAACCGCACGGTTTCCAGCAACCTCAATGACATTCTGCTGGCTCAGGATTACCAGGACCTCACCGGTCAGGTGATCAAGCGCGTGACCCAATTGGTCACCGAAGTGGAAAGCAACTTGCTCAAACTGGTGCTCATGGCCGGCCAGGTAGACCGTTTTGCCGGCATCGAACATGACCGTGAAGCGATCCTCTCGGAAAAAGATCCACAAAAACATCTCGCCAAGGGTGAAGGTCCGCAGATTCATGCCGATAAACGTGAAGACGTTGTGTCAGGTCAGGATGACGTAGATGACCTGTTATCCAGTTTAGGCTTCTAAGGAGCACCCACATGAGCTTCGGCGCCGATGAAGAAATCCTTCAGGATTTCCTTGTAGAGGCCGGCGAAATTTTAGAGCAACTGTCCGAACAGCTGGTCGAGCTGGAAAGCCGACCTGATGATGCGAACCTGCTCAATGCAATTTTTCGCGGTTTTCACACTGTAAAAGGGGGCGCCGGCTTCCTCCAGCTCCATGAGCTGGTGGAGTGCTGCCACATCGCCGAGAACGTGTTCGACATCCTGCGCAAGGGTGAGCGTCACGTTGATTCGGAATTGATGGACGTGATTCTCGAAGCACTGGATGCGGTCAACGGCATGTTCAGCGAAGTGCGCGAACGTGCGCCGATCACCGCGGCCACTCCGGAACTGCTGGCCGCCCTGGCGCGCCTGGCG
>NZ_JBAWDE010000327.1:0-34025 GCF_049590575.1 Pseudomonas sp. | reverse complement strand
GGCTTGCTCGCGAAAGCGGTCTAACGGCCACCCCATTACCCAAGGTAATCGAGAACCCCATGCCCCAAGCGCGTCCCTACAAAGTTGCACTCAACGGCTACGGCCGCATTGGTCGTTGCGTCTTGCGTGCTCTGTTCGAGCGAGGGCCGGCGGCCGGGTTTGAAATTGTCGCGATTAACGATTTGGCCGACATGGCCAGCATCGAATACCTGACACGCTTTGACTCCACCCACGGCCGGTTCCCCGGCGAAGTGCGCGTCGAAGGCGACTGTCTGCATATCAACGGCGACTGCGTAAAAGTATTACGCAGTGCCACCCCCGAGGGCATCGACTGGGCGGCGCTGGGCGTCGACCTGGTGTTGGAATGCTCCGGTGCTTACCACACGCGTGCCGATGGCCAGCGTTTTCTCGACGCCGGCGCCCCGCGTGTGCTGTTTTCCCAGCCGATGGCCAGCGAGGCGGATGTCGACGCCACCATCGTCTATGGCATCAACCAGGATTGCCTGACTGGCGATGAGCTGCTGGTGTCCAACGCCTCCTGCACCACCAACTGCAGCGTGCCGCTGTTGCGCCTGCTGGATCAGGCGATCGGCCTGGATTACGTGTCGATCACCACGATTCACTCGGCGATGAACGACCAACCGGTGATCGACGCCTATCATCATGAAGACCTGCGCCGCACGCGTTCGGCGTTTCAGTCAGTGATTCCGGTGTCTACAGGCCTGGCCCGCGGCATCGAGCGCTTGCTGCCGGAACTTGCCGGGCGAATTCAGGCCAAAGCCGTACGGGTGCCGACGGTGAACGTGTCCTGTCTGGATATCACCATGCAAACCGTCAGTGACACCGATGCCACCGAGGTCAACCGGATACTGCGCGACGCCGCCACCAGCGGCCCGCTCAAAGGCTTGCTGGCCTACACCGAGTTGCCCCATGCCAGTTGTGATTTCAACCATGACCCGCATTCGGCGATTGTCGATGCCAGCCAGACCCGTGTTTCCGGCCCAAGGCTGGTGAACATCCTGGCTTGGTTCGACAACGAATGGGGCTTTGCCAACCGAATGCTGGATGTTGCGGAACATTATCTGCACATCGCCTCTAAACAACCTCAACAGTAATTCAGGAACTGCGACCCATGACCGTGTTGAAGATGACCGACCTCGATCTGCAAGGTAAGCGCGTACTGATTCGCGAAGACCTCAACGTCCCAGTCAAGGACGGTGTTGTCACCAGCGATGCGCGAATCCTGGCCTCGCTGCCGACCATCAAGCTGGCCCTGGAAAAAGGCGCGGCCGTGATGGTCTGCTCCCACCTGGGTCGCCCGACCGAAGGTGAGTTCTCCGCCGAAAACAGCCTCAAGCCTGTGGCCGAGTACCTGAGCAAGGCCCTGGGCCGCGACGTGCCGCTGGTGGCTGATTACCTGGATGGCGTCGACTTGAAAGCCGGCGACATCGTGCTGTTCGAAAACGTGCGCTTCAACAAAGGCGAGAAAAACAACAGCGACGAACTGGCCCAGCAATATGCGGCCCTGTGCGACGTGTTTGTGATGGACGCGTTCGGCACCGCTCACCGCGCCGAAGGTTCGACCCACGGCGTGGCCAAGTTCGCCAAAGTGGCCGCAGCCGGCCCATTGCTGGCCGCTGAACTGGACGCACTGGGCAAGGC
Source organism: Pseudomonas sp. (assembly GCF_049590575.1). Classification (GTDB taxonomy): domain Bacteria; phylum Pseudomonadota; class Gammaproteobacteria; order Pseudomonadales; family Pseudomonadaceae; genus Aquipseudomonas. Next base: position 32,363 of record NZ_JBAWDE010000327.1, on the reverse strand, counting down.
CCTGGGTGCTCCGGCCCAGCCAATGGCGGCCATCGTTGCCGGCTCCAAAGTCTCCACCAAGCTGGATGTGCTCAACAGCCTCAGCCAGATCTGCAATCAGCTGATCGTCGGCGGCGGCATTGCCAACACCTTCCTGGCCGCAGCCGGCCACCCGGTGGGCAAGTCGCTGTACGAGCCGGACCTGCTGGACACCGCCCGCGCCATCGCCGCTAAAGTCAGCGTGCCATTGCCGGTTGACGTGGTGGTTGCCAAGGAATTCGCGGAAAGCGCCGCAGCCACCGTCAAGCTCATCGCCGACGTGGCCGCCGACGACATGATCCTGGATATCGGCCCACAGACCGCAGCCAACTTCGCTGAACTGTTGAAGTCGTCCAAGACCATCCTGTGGAACGGCCCGGTCGGCGTGTTCGAGTTCGACCAGTTCGGCAACGGCACCAAAGTGCTGGCCCACGCGATTGCCGAAAGCTCGGCGTTCTCCATCGCCGGCGGCGGCGACACCCTGGCGGCCATCGATAAATATGGCGTTGCCGACCAGATCTCCTACATTTCCACCGGTGGCGGCGCGTTCCTCGAATTCGTCGAAGGCAAAGTGCTGCCGGCCGTTGAAGTGCTGGAAACCCGAGCCAAAGGCTAAGGCGCGTGATCCGGAAAAGGAGCATTCCCATGATCAAATCGTTGGCAGTGGCGATCGCAGCGGGCCTGTTAGCCGGCTGCGGCAGCACGCCAAGCGCGGCCCCTGAGCCCGAAAAGTCGGGGGCGGCGCAGAAAAAAAGCTGCTACCAGGCGGATTGGCAAGCCGAGACCATGCCGGTGATCAACAAGCGCATCGGCAACGAACGGCTGGAGAAATACGACTCCGCGCCCAACGGTCAGGAACAGGGTTGCCCTTGACGGGTCTGATCAACTAACCGACAGCAGTGGCGGCCTAGTGGGCCGTCGTTCGAGGATTGGCAATGAAAGGCGTTTTCGCCCTGGCAGCCCTGGCCCTGTTGGCCGGTTGCAGCAGCATGAACATGTTCGACAGCAAGGCAGAGACTGCCGATAAATGGACCACCTGGACCTGCGACAGCAAGGCCGAGGTGAACTGGCGTTTTGCCAACCAGGCCCGCAGCGAGGTGGATGTACGCCTCGGCGGTTCGGACCAGGTTTATCGCCTTAAACAGGACGTTGCTGCCTCGGGCGTGCTGTACGCCAACGACCAATTGGCGTTTCACACAAAAGGTGAGGAAGGCCTGGTTTACTGGGTCGCCACCGACGATTTGATCGGGCGGGGCTGCAAGGCCCAGTAACACCGAACCCGATCTCGAATGAAATGAGATCCAAATGTGGGAGGGAGCTTGCCCCCGATTACAGTGGGTCGGCCACCGAAGTCTGTGACGGATAGACCGCTATCGGGGGCAAGCCGCCTCCCGCATTTATCCGGTTTCAAATTGAGATTGGTCAAAGTCCAGCAGCAATAACGATTCAGCAGGCCAGGCATGCAAAGCCTGACCCGCAATAACTTGAATAGCAGCCGCCGCTACGGCAGGCTTGCACGATTAACGACCCTCGACCGGGAGAGACAACACAATGGCACTTATCAGCATGCGTCAAATGCTGGACCACGCAGCCGAGTTCGGCTACGGCGTCCCAGCCTTTAACGTCAACAACCTTGAGCAGATGCGCGCCATCATGGAAGCCGCTGACAAGACCGACTCCCCAGTGATCGTCCAGGCTTCGGCCGGTGCCCGCAAATACGCCGGCGCGCCTTTCCTGCGTCACCTGATCCTCGCTGCGATCGAAGAATTCCCGCACATCCCGGTGTGCATGCACCAAGACCACGGCACCAGCCCTGACGTGTGCCAGCGCTCCATCCAACTGGGCTTCAGCTCGGTGATGATGGACGGCTCACTCGGTGAAGACGGCAAGACCCCAACCGACTACGAATACAACGTGCGTGTTACCCAGCAAACTGTCGCAATGGCCCACGCCTGCGGCGTTTCGGTTGAAGGCGAGCTGGGCTGCCTGGGTTCCCTGGAAACCGGCATGGCCGGTGAAGAAGACGGCATCGGCGCCGAAGGCGTACTGGATCATAGCCAGATGCTGACCGACCCGGAAGAAGCCGCGGACTTCGTGAAGAAGACCCAGGTGGACGCCCTGGCCATCGCCATCGGCACCAGCCACGGCGCCTACAAATTCACCAAGCCGCCTACCGGCGACGTGCTGGCCATCGACCGCATCAAGGAAATCCACAAGCGCATCCCCAACACCCACCTGGTGATGCACGGTTCTTCCTCGGTGCCGCAAGAGTGGCTGGCGATCATCAACCAGTACGGCGGCGACATCAAAGAAACTTACGGCGTACCAGTTGAAGAAATCGTCGAAGGCATCAAGTACGGCGTGCGCAAGGTCAACATCGACACCGACCTGCGCCTGGCATCCACCGGCGCAATGCGTCGCCTGATGGCCACCAATCCGAGCGAATTCGACCCACGTAAATTCTTCGGCGCCACCGTGACGGCCATGCGTGACGTGTGCATCGCACGTTACGAAGCCTTCGGTACTGCGGGCAACGCTTCGAAGATCAAGCCGATCTCGTTGGAAGCGATGTACCAGCGTTACTTGAAAGGCGAGTTGAACGCGAAGGTCAACTAAGCCTTAAGCGTCAATGAAAAAGCCCGCAGCGATGCGGGCTTTTTTGTGGGCGAGTGAATAGTGTTCTGTTAGATAAGAATGGAGCTTTCAAAGGGTTCAGGGTTTGGTCTTAGTCGTCTTGGTTAACCCCTTTATCCATAAGTTGTTTGTTGTTGTTGAAGTTTTTATGTGTTTTTCAGAGAGGCTGACCTTTATAGAGAGTCATCGCAAAAAAGAGCGGTGCGAGGTCGGGTGGTTAAGGTTTGTTGTATGCCATTGATATGGTGCAGCGGATCGTCAGTCCGGGTGTGGGCTGGTGTTCTACGCTGCCTGTAATAGTGTTGAACTCAATTTTTTTGAACTTTTTTGGGATATGCATTTCTGGTGTGTACAGATAATCGTACTCAGTTTCCGGCGGCAGCCCGAAGTTAAGACTTATAGAGTCGTCAGCTTTTTTATGAAATCGGCTAGTGGCACTGGATCAGGTGCGGCGCCTAGTTCAACTGTAATGGCCCAGGTTCCAGCTGCCCTATAGGAAATCGTTGCGGTTCTTATATAGGGTGATGCGTAGGCTGGCTCATTTGACGCGTCAAGAATCATTTCGCTGAGTATGGACGTTAGCTCGGTAGAGTTTTTCGCTGTGCGTTTACCGATGTCTTTTATCATAGTGTTCTCCAAGATCTAATTGATGGATAAAGGGGACGGATTTATTTAAATTACCATGGCCTACCCCGCCCGCGATTGGTGATACGCAACCCCGTAATTTTCTCAATCTCATCTACAAAAACTGAATTGCCCGTCAACTGCCCTCTTTGCAATGCGTTCCTGATCAATTGAATTTCAGATGTTGGGACGCCTTGCTCAATAAGGACGGCGTAGCGTGCTCGCTTTTCATCAGGAGCTAGACCTGCCGATTCAAAACAAGGTAGCTCGTCAAGCCAGTCAGCTCCGGGCGTTGTGTCGAAACGTGTATTGAAGCTGGACCACGGATAGTCGCTTGGATGAGCAACCATCCTGGCTCGGATTGGATTGAGTTCGATGTATCGGGTGCACGCAAGTAGATAGGTGTCGTTCTGGACAATGCTTGAACGGTATCGGCTTTCCCAAAGCGTGCCCGTGCGACCTTCCAGTCGGTTGCGGTAACGCGTCGTACGTGCGGCTAAGACCTTCATTAGCCTGGCTAACGCCGTAGGGTCGTCGCCCGGATCCAGCAGGAGGTGCACATGATTAGTCATCAGGCAAAACGCGTACACCTTCACAGCTAATGCTTGTTTCAGCTCCTGCAAGTTAGAGAGGTAGTTTTTGAAATCCGCTACATCAGCAAAGACGACCTGCTTGTTATGACCCCGCTGAACCACATGGTGTGGGTAATTAGGCAGTACCAGCCGTGCCATTCTGGGCATTTAACCTCCTACGTCCATGTAGAAAGATAAAAGTATAGCAGCGGGAAAACAGTGACCTGAGAAAAACGTATCGCAATGCGACTGGGGAAATGCTCCCTCAAGTGTTTGGAGAGCTGATGGGGCGTGGGATGAATGGTAGGGAAATGTCAGTCAATTCGACAAATAAATCTGTCCCCTTAAGAAGAGTGTTTTGTCAACTGTCAACGTTGACAGTTGTTTTGCAGGACAAGGCTCCTATGATCATTTTTCAATCGGCTGATTTTGGATTAGCCACTGTGTGAGGTGCATGATGCCATTCAGATATAGAGTGCTTCCGGTAACGCTCGAAGCGTATTATTCGGATTTCTTTAGGGACACACTCGAAGATCAAGTAGGGTTCGATCCTAAAGATCCCGCAAACGTTGCATACACCCAATATAATAAGCCCTATGCGACGTTTCAATATTATGGTGGATTTGGTTTGCAGATGCCCATCAATGTATTGCTGGTTGCGCCCCGGCCGGGCGACATATGGAGAGTAGATATTCAAAACATTACAACGAATAGTCCTTCGGCGGTGTTTAATTATATCTATACAGTAGCTGCTGGTAACGTGCCCCAGAGATTGCGTGCAGTTGTAGGTATGCCTGCGATGAGTGTGCTCGGGCCAGGGGATATTGAAATAAACTCTTCCTTTACATCGATTTCCGCTAATACCGTTTTTGTGTTCCTACCCAAACAAATTACGTTAGTAGCGCCTTAGTTGTTCGCAGGGGGGGCGTGACGGGCAAGGGTGAGAGCCGGATAAATCCGGCTCCCACAGGGTGTTGTAAACTTAACGAGCGACTTGGTCGCTCAATCGTGATCTATATCCAACTTGGCAAACGTTACCCGCGCGCCTTCCTTGCTGTCGCCACTGTTGTCCTGCACATACGCGCCGGCCTTGAAATACAGCGGCTTCGCGCCCCAGGCGGCGCCAATGCGCTCGTTCCATTCGCCGTCGGCGGCGTACACGCTCAGCAATCCGGCTTTATTGAGGTTGATCACATAAGTGAAGGTTTTCTCCAGCGGCACATTGGAGGCGACGGTGATCACCCGCCCTTCATCTTCATCCGGGCGCATGCGTACTTTGGCGACGATGTTGCCGGTCTGGGTTTTTTCCTTGAATTGGTATTCCAGTTTGATCAGCGGCTTCTGGCTGTCATAGGCGTGAATCTGCCCGATGACGATCTTGCCGCTGGAGGGCACCTGGTTGACGGCCAGGGTCGCGCGCAGGAAGTTGTCGGCGTCGGGGTAGGTCCAGTTGCGCAGGCGGCCGTCGGCGTAGGTTTCGCGTAGTTCGCTGCGTGGGTAAACGGCGTTTTCAGTGCGGGTGCCGGTAACGGGTGTCCAGAATTGCACGTTGCTGCCTTCGGCCTGGAAATATTGGTCCTTGAAGCCGCTAAGCAGTTTAGGGGTGTCGATGGTCGCGGGGGGCGAGCCAACGGGAATGCTCAGGTTCCAAGTGGAGAGGTCGATCATGGCGTAGGCCTTTTTACAGAGGGGTGTAGGCTATGGCCCGTGGGCCAGACAACTTCTTTATAGGCCGTACTCACCAGATTGTTAATTAAAGGCTGGCAAATTATTGGCGTCAGAGGAATGTCAAAAAGCCATGTTTCCCGTGAGCCGTGGCCTGTAGGCACTGACCGTTAGTCGGCTTCCTGAACTTTGGCGCAATGATGCTACTGACGTTACTTCTGATTTTTCGGAAGCGGGGCTAGAGTGAGGCCTCAGTGTTTGTCCGGGTTTTCTGTCAGAAGTGACCGGAGTAGTTCTAAGGAAGAGACGTAGCATGGAATGCGCTCCACACCACGGCGATGGCAGCTCGGTTCTTCTGGTGGTCGATGACTACCCGGAAAATCTGCTCAGCATGCGCGCACTTTTACAGCGCGAAGACTGGCAGGTGATAATGGCCGGCTCGGGCCTTGAGGCGCTCGAATTGCTATTGGTGCATGAAGTCGACCTGGTCTTGCTGGACGTGAAGATGCCTGGCATGGACGGCTTTGAAGTGGCCCGCCTGATGCGCGGCAGCCAGCGCACGCGGATGACGCCAATCATTTTCCTGAGTGCCAATGCCCAATCCCCGGCCGCCGTGCTCGAAGGCTACGCCAGTGGCGCCATCGACTACCTGTTCAAACCCTTCGACCCGCATATCCTCAAGCCCAAGGTCCAGGCTTTGCTGGAACACCAGCGCAACCGCCGCGCGTTGCAGCGCTTGAGCCATGACCTGGAATCCGCGCGTGCCTTCAACGCCTCCGTGCTGGATAACGCCGCCGAGGGCATCCTGGTGGTGGGCGAGGGCGGCACGATCGAATATGCCAACCCGGCCATTTCGCGCTTGCTCAATGCCACGATTCATGAGCTGCAAGGCCGGGAATTTCTCAGTTTCCTGCAAAAGCCCCATGTGCCCGCCTGGCTGGAATCGCAGATGTACGACGCTTTTCGCAACGGCGAAACCTGGCGCCTGCACGACGCCATCTTGCGCACCGGCCGTGGTCAGCAAGTGCCGGTCGCGTTGTCCTGCGCGCCATTGCCGGCCGAGCAGAAGGCCATGGTGGTGACGGTGTTGGACATGTCAGAGGTGCGCCACCTGCACCAGCAGTTGGAGTTCCAGGCGGTCACCGATCCGCTGACCGGGCTGCTGAACCGGCGTGGTTTTTACCAGGCGGTCGAAAACCCACTGCTGCGCAACGAGCGCGGCGGCCCCTCCCTGGTGTTGCTTTACCTGGACCTGGACGGCTTCAAGCGAGTCAACGATTCCCTCGGCCACGACGCTGGCGACCGGGTGCTGCGCTGGGTCTCGGAGCAATTACAGAGTTGCCTGCGTTCCGGCGACATTCTTGGGCGCATGGGCGGGGATGAATTTACCGCATTGCTGGAGCTGGAATTTCCGGAACAGGCCGCCAAGATTGCGGAAAAACTGATCGAACGGGTGTCGGTCTGCCAACAGGTCGAGGGCCTGGATGTAATGCTCGGCGTCAGCATCGGGATTGCCACCTTTCCTGATTGCGGCTCGGACCTGAATGGCCTGCTGCGCGCAGCCGACATCGCCATGTACGAAGCCAAGCGCGCGGGCCGTCAGCAATATCGCTATTACGATCAGGAAATGAACGGTCGCGCCCGCTCTCGCCTGATGCTTGAAGACAGCGTGCGCACGGCGATTCAAAACAAGGATTTCACCCTGGTGTACCAGCCTCAGGTTTCCCTGGAGGACGGGTATCTGCGTGGGGTTGAGGCGCTGTTGCGTTGGCAGCACCCCAGCGTCGGCGACGTGCCGCCGGGGTTGTTTCTGCCGTTGCTGGAAGAGGCACGGCTGATCAGCCAATTAAGCGCCTGGATCTACCAGCAGGTGGCCGCCCAGCGCCAGGCGTGGCAGGCCTGCTTCGATGATGAGCTGGTGCTGAGCGTGAGCCTGAGCAGCAGCCAATTCAACATGCCCAACCTGGCGAACCAGCTGGCGCAGGTGCTCGAGCGACATGGGCTGCCGGCGCGGCAACTGGAAGTGGAAATTGGCGAAGACTGCCTGATGAGCAACCTTGCAGAAGGCGCCAAGCAACTCAAGTTGTTGCGCCGCATCGGGGTGCGTATTGCCCTCGACGACTTTGGGATGGGCCAGTGTTCGTTGGCTCATCTGCGTGATCTGGCTTTCGACACGCTCAAACTCGACCCGCAATTGGTCGCACGCTTGCCCGGCTCCGCGCGGGACGCGGCGATGGCGCGGAGCATTATCGAGTTGTGCGGGCATTTTGATGTGTTGGTGGTGGCCGAGGGTGTGGAAACCCAGGAGCAAGCCCTGTGGCTCAAGGCCAATGGTTGCCTATTTGTCCAGGGGCCTTGGGCGGCCCAGCCATTGATGGCCGAAGAAGTCGTCGACTGGTCGCGCGCCCGCCTGCGTTGAATTGGTTACACTGGCGCCCATCCGAACCCTGTTGCAGACCCCATGACCGCGCTGAAATACCTCCAGGCCTACCCCGCAGCGCTTCAGGAGCAAGTGCGCCAACTGATCGCCAAGGACCAGTTGGGCAGCTACCTGGAGCAGCGTTACCCCGAACGTCATGCCGTGCAGAGCGACAAGGCCCTGTATGCCTACGCCCTGGCCTTGAAACAGGAACACCTGCGCAACGCGCCGGCCATCGACAAAGTGCTGTTCGATAACCGACTAGACCTGACCCACCGCGCCCTGGGCCTGCACACCACGATTTCCCGGGTGCAGGGCGGCAATCTCAAATCGAAGAAAGAGATTCGTATTGCTGCGCTGTTCAAGGAGGCCGCGCCGGAGTTTCTGCGCATGATCGTGGTCCACGAACTGGCACACTTCAAGGAATCAGACCACAACAAGGCGTTCTATAAACTCTGCGAATACATGATGCCCGGCTACAATCAGGTGGAATTCGACCTGCGGGTTTACCTTACGTATCGCGACCTGCAGGGCAAGCCCTGAGCGCACAAGGCGACCGACCATGGATGTGAGCAAAACTAAGAGCAGCTTCTACCGCCGCCTGTATGTGGCTTACCTGATCGACAGCGGGCAGGCCAGCAGCGTGCCGGCGCTGACCGACGCCACCGGCATGCCCCGGCGTACGGCACAGGACACGATTGCGGCACTGGCCGACCTGGATATCCTGTGTGAGTTCGAGCAGCAAGACGGCGCCCGGAATCATGCCGGGCACTATCGGATTCGGGATTGGGGCGCGATTGATCGAGGCTGGATCGAGGCGAATCTGCTGTCGATCAAGCGGGTGTTGGGTTATCCCTGAAGGCTTGTGGTGAGTGGGCTGACGCTATCCGGGCAAGCCCCCTCCCGCAGAGTGTGGGAGGGGGCTTGCCCCCGATGGGTCCATCAGGCGCGCCGCATACCGATATGCGGAATGTCATCCTCAAGGTATTCCTCACCCGCCACCACAAACCCATACCGCCCGTAATACCCCTGCAGATGCGCCTGGGCTGACAGAAAAATCGGCGTCTCGGGCCAGATGTCGGCGATTCGCTTGAGTGTCTCTTCCATCATTCGATGGCCCAAGCCCGTGCCGCGCGCCACTGGCGCGACGATCACCCGGCCGATTACCACGTCACCGCCCTGGGATTCCGGGTCCAACAGGCGCAGGTAGGCCGCCAGTTCATTGCCTTGCCAGGCCATCAGGTGATGGGTGTCGCCGGAGAGGTCTTGCCCGTCGAGGTCCTGATAGACGCATTTCTGCTCGACAACAAAGACCTCGTTGCGCAGGCGCAAAATGGCGTAGAGCTGTTCTTTGCCCAAGTCATCGTGATGTTTGCAGACCCAATCAACTGTCATGGTGTGTTCTCGCTTGAATGTCTGTGCCGATAGTAAGCGCGGTGGGCAATGCTGTCTAAATCAACTATTTTTGTGAGTGAAGTCAATTTGCCATCATTGAGTGCGTTCGCTGCCCGTTTCTTTGTGTAATCTGAGCTACTGTTACACCCTCAGGTATTCCCTGAGCTAAGGCCACCGCCTGCCTGCCAAGGACTATGAGCATGCCGCGATTCTCTCGTGCCGTTGCTTTGATTGGAGTGTTGTTGCTGGCCCAGCCAGCATTCGCACAGCGTCTGCGCCTGGTAGCGGATGCCTGGCCACCCTTTACCGATTCCACCTTGATCAACGGCGGGTTGGCTACCGACATTGTCAGCACGGCCCTGGCCCGTGCCGGCTACGCCAGTGATTTCGAGCAGGTGCCCTGGGCCCGGGCGCTGATGGGCGTGGGCGATGGCCGTTACGACGTGCTGGTGAATGCCTGGTATGACGAAGCCCGTACGCAGCTCGGCCAGTTTTCCGGTGAGTACCTGCTCAACCGCGTGCGTTTCATCAAGCGCCGCGACGACCCGATTGAATTCCAGAACCTTGAGCAATTGCACGACTACCCGATCGCGGTAGTGCGTGGGTACGCGTATTCGACGGCGTTCGACCAGGACGCGCAATTGCAGAAAATCCCTGTGCATAATTTTGCGATGGCGGTGCGCATGCTCGCGGCGCAGCGGGTGCGGCTGACGGTGGAGGACGAATATGTGGCGCGCTATTACCTGTCCCGCGAATCAGTGCGGGTGCGCAGCGCGGTGGAGTTCCTGCCCAAGCCGCTGAGCGAAAACAGCCTGCATATTCTGGTCAGCCTGAAGAACCCGCAGCATGAGCAGATCGTTGCGGGGTTTGACCGGGAAATTGCCAAAATGAAGGCGGATGGGAGTTATGCGCGGCTGATGAAAGCCCATGGCATGTAGTGCGCTTCAGGGCCCCATCGGGGGCAAGCCCCCTCCCACAGTTTGATGTGTGAACACAGTCAAAATGTGGGAGGGGGCTTGCCCCCGATAGCAATCTAAGCCGCGCGGGTGTCCTTGATCAGGTGCGCCGCCAAGGTGCGCAACGGCCCCAACTGCCGGCAAATCAACGCCAGCTGGGTCTGCACCAACCGCTGCCCTTCATCAATTTCGTCGGGCATCTGCTCCAGGTCCGCGGCCAAGGCTTCCTCGGCGTCGCTCTGGATCGCCACTGGCTGTTTATTGGCCAGCCCCGTGGCGATTTCATCAATGCTCGCGGCCAGCGTATTACCGGCGCCGTCGATCAGATGTTCACGTACTTCGGCCGGCAGCTGGGTTTCGCGGTGCGCACCCAGGCCTGACAAATAGCTGAGCAAGGTGTGGGACAGCACCAGGAAGCGGAAGCCCACATCGGCTTCCTTTCGGAAGTGGCCCGGCTCCATCAGCATGTTCGCCAAGGTGGTGGACAGGGCTGCGTCGGCGTTGTGCGCATTGCGCCGGGCCAGGCGGTAGGCCAGGTCGTCGCTCTTGCCGGCGGCGTATTGCTGCATGATTTGGCGCAGGTAGATGCTGTTGCAGGTCAGGGTGTTGGCCAGCACTTTATTCAGGCGGCGGCCTTGCCAATCCGGCAGGAACAGGAACACCGCCAGGCCGGCGATCAGGCTGCCGAGCAAGGTGTCGAACAGGCGTGGCAGGAACAGCCCGTAGCCGTCGCCGACCTGGTTGAAGCAGAACAGCACCATCAAGGTGATCGCCGCCGTCGCCAGGGTGTAGCGCGTGGTGCGGTTGATAAAGAACACCAGGCCTGCGGCGATGGCGAACATCGATTGCACCAGTGGGCTGGGGAACAGGTCGAACAACGCCCAGGCCACCGTCAGGCCAATCGCCGTGCCGATAATCCGCTGGCCGAGTTTGCGCCGCGTGGCGCCGTAGTTCGGCTGGCACACAAACAGTGTGGTGAGGATGATCCAGTAGCCCTGGGACGCATGAATGGCGTGCAGGGTGCCGTAGCCGATGGTCAGCGCCAGGGCCAGGCGAAGGGCGTGGCGGAACAGCAGCGAGGTTGGCGTGAGCTGGGTGCGCAGGCGCGTCCACATTTCTTTGAGATTGCGCGGCGCGCGGTCGAGCAGGTTGCTGTCGGTGGCGTCGGCCAGGGCGTCGGGGTTGCTCGCGTCGCCCAACAGGCGGTCGAGGGTCGACAGGTTCGCCGCCAGGGCGCGCAACGAGCGCAGCAGGCCGCGCCAGGCCGGGTTGCTCTGGATGCGCAGGTGTTCCAGCGACGCATTCAAGTCGCCCAGCGCCTCGGCAAAGCTGTCGTCATAAATGAACGGCTGGCGCAGCTGGATCGACTCGCCCAGGGCCTGGCAGGCCTTGCCCTGTTGGCGCAGCAGGCGCTGGCAGCGGAACAGCACGTCACTGTGGAAGAACGCGTCGGCCAGCGCGTTGTAGGGATAATGGGAAGAGCTGGCGCGTTCGTGGATGTCCTGGGCGAGGAAGTACAGCTTCAGGTAGCGGCTGACCTTCGAGCCTGGCCGGCCGTTGCCCACGCGGTGCAGGATGATTTCCTTCGCCGCATTCAGCGCCGCCACCACCCGGCCGTTCTGCTGGGCGAGTTCCAGGCGGCGTGCTTCCACGTCCAGCTGGCGGATTGGTTCGAACAATGACGACTTGAGCTTGAGGTAACGCCCCAATTCGCGGAACAGCCGCGCCAGGCTCTGCTGCACCGGCTGGTTGGAAAACAGCGCCTGCCACAGCACCGAGAGCACGCCATACCAGGCGGCGCCGGCCACCAGCAGCAGCGGCTCGTGCCAGAAGTCGGAGACCGCGCCGCCGCGCTGGTCCACGCCGATCATGGTGTAGACCGACAGAATCAGCGTCGCCGAGGCAATCGCGCCGTAGCGTTCGCCCAGTGCGCCGAGCATGGTCAGGCAGAAACTGGCCAGCGCCAGGGCAATCGCGAAAATCCACGGGTAGGGGAACAGCAGCTCCACCGACAGCGCGGCGATGCTGAAACACACCAGCGTCACCGCCAGGGCATTGAGACGGCCTTGCCAACTGTCATCGGTCTCGGCCAGGGCGCTGGCGATAATCCCCAGGAACAACGGGATCAGCAGGGTCATTTCATCCTGATACCAGCACAGCGCCATGCTGCCGGTGAGGGCGATGAATACCCGTACGCTGTAACTGAATTTATCCAGTGCCCACAGGCGCCGCATGGACTGCTTGAACGAGGTCGATGACATGAAGTCTGGAGTCTTCCGGGACGATGCCGCTAAATTGAGCTATCAAGGACGCCACGGCAAGCGTGGCGATCACATCAATTGCGCAAAATAACTTGCAGGCACTCCACAAAACCAATGTGGGAGCTGGCTTGCATTTCAAGGTTTGAGCGGTGTCAGGCGTATTGCGCTGCCGCGTAGCCCGATGCCCAGGCCCACTGGAAGTTGAAACCGCCCAAGTGACCGGTCACATCCAGCACTTCGCCGATAAAGTACAAGCCAGGGCTTTTCAGCGATTCCATGGTCTTGGACGACACTTCCCGCGTGTCCACCCCACCCAGCGTCACCTCAGCCGTGCGATAGCCTTCAGTGCCCGCGGGCACCAGTTGCCAGCTCGCCAGCTTTTGCGCGATGTCGGCGATTTCGGCGTGGGTGTACTGCTTCATCGGCTTGGACACGAACCAGGTTTCCGCCAGCAGGTTGGCCATCTTCTTGGTGAAGATTTCACCCAGCAGGGTTTTCAACTCGCTGTTGGGACGCTCGACCTGTTGCTGTTGCAGCCAGGCATGGGCGTCGTGGTCGGGCAGCAAGTTGATCTCGACCGTGTCGCCCGGCGCCCAGTACGAGGAAATCTGCAGAATCGCCGGGCCGCTGAGGCCACGGTGGGTAAACAGCATGTTCTCGCGAAAGCTCTGGTCGTTGCAGCTGACCAGGCAATCCACCGAGGTGCCCGACAACTCGCCACACAGCTCCTTGAGCTGGTCGGTGATGGTGAACGGCACCAGCCCGGCGCGGGTCGGCAGCAGTTCATGGCCGAACTGCCTGGCCACCTGGTAACCAAAACCGGTGGCGCCCAGGGTCGGAATCGACAGGCCGCCCGTGGCGATCACCAGGGATTCGCAGCGCAGTTCGCCCAGGGTGGTCTGCAACTGATAGCCGTCGTCGAGCTTGGCGATTTCCTCGATGGAGGTGTCCAGGTGCAGGCTTACGCCGGTCTGGATGCACTCGTCGAGCAGCATGCCGAGAATGTCACTGGACTTGTTGTCGCAGAACAGTTGGCCGAGCTTCTTCTCGTGGTACGGCACGCCGTGCTTGGCCACCAGCCCGATGAAATCCCACTGGGTATAGCGCGCCAGGGCGGATTTGCAGAAGTGCGCATTGTGCGAAAGGAAGTTGGCCGGCTCGGTGTACATATTGGTGAAGTTGCAGCGGCCACCGCCGGACATCAGGATCTTTTTGCCGGCCTTGTTCGCGTGGTCGATCAGCATCACTTTGCGCCCGCGCCCGGCGGCGGTCAGCGCACACATCAAGCCTGCGGCGCCGGCGCCAATGATCACAACTTCGGTCGAGCGCACAGCGATGTCCTCACAAAAATATTGATCTGAAATGCAGTTAAAACGGTGGGAGGGGGCTTGCCCCCGATTGCGGTGTGTCAGCCAGAAAGATATCAACTGATACACCGTCATCGGGGGCAAGCCCCCTCCCACATTGGATCTCCATCAAGTCGGAGATCGTGTTACAGGATGCGCACGCGCAACGAGCGGCCTTTGATCTTGCCGTCGTTCAAGCGCTGCAACGCCTGCTTGGCGATCCCGCGCTCCACAGCCACGAAAGCCTGGAAGTCGAATATCGCGATCTTGCCGACCTGGGCGCCCGGAATCCCGGCGTCACCGGTCAATGCACCCAGGATGTCGCCTGGGCGCACCTTGTCTTTACGGCCGGCGGCGATGCACAGGGTGCTCATCACCGGCAGCAGCGGGCCGCCGCTTTGCGGCTTGAGGTTGTCCAGTTGGTCCCAGTTCAACGGCGACTTCTGCAACTGCTCGATGGCCTGGGCGCGGTGCGCTTCGGACGGTGCCACCAGGCTGATGGCGATCCCGGTCTCACCGGCGCGGCCGGTACGGCCTACGCGGTGGATGTGGATTTCCGAGTCGCGGGCCAGTTCGACGTTGATCACCATGTCCAGCGAGTCAATGTCCAGGCCACGTGCAGCCACGTCGGTGGCCACCAGCACCGAGGTGCTGCGGTTGGCGAACATCGCCAGTACCTGGTCACGGTCGCGCTGTTCCAGGTCGCCATGCAGGCCGACGGCAGAGATGCCCTTGGACGTCAGGTGATCCACGGTTTCCTGCACTTGCTGCTTGGTAAAGCAGAACGCCACGCAGGACGCCGGGCGGAAATGCGCCAGCACCTTGGTCACGGCGTCCATGCGCTCTTCCGGCGAGATCTCGTAGAAACGCTGCTCGATCTGGTCGTCGGAGTGGAAGGCTTCGGCCTTGACCTGCTGCGGCGCGCGCATGAATTTCGAGGCCAGCTGCTTGATGCTCACCGGGTAGGTGGCCGAGAACAGCAGGGTCTGGCGGCGCGGCGGGGTCTTGCTGATGATGTCTTCGATGGCGTCGTAGAAACCCATGTCGAGCATGCGGTCGGCCTCATCGAGGATCAATGTGTTCAAACCGTCCAGCACCAGCGAGCCCTTGCGCAGGTGCTGCTGGATGCGGCCTGGAGTGCCGACGATCACGTGGGCGCCGTGTTCAAGCGAAGCGATCTGTGGGCCGAGGGACACGCCGCCGCACAGGGTCAGCACTTTGATGTTGTCTTCGGCGCGGGCCAGACGGCGGATTTCCTTGGCGACCTGGTCGGCCAGCTCACGCGTCGGGCACATCACCAGTGCCTGGCAGCCGAAGTAGCGCGGGTTGATCGGGTTCAACAGGCCGATGCCGAAGGCGGCGGTCTTGCCGCTGCCGGTCTTGGCCTGGGCAATCAGGTCCAGCCCCTTGAGGATCACCGGCAAGCTTTGCGCCTGGATCTGCGTCATCTCGACATAACCCAGCGAGTCGAGGTTAGCCAGCATGGCGGCGGACAGGGGCAAAGTATTAAAAGCGGTGGCGATGGTAGTCACGGGACTGGCTCTGCAAAACAAAATGTCGCGCAGTGTAGCAGCCTCATGGGAATTTCCCCGCAAGTTCTAGACGAGACGCCCGTTAATGCTCGATATCGTGCTCACGGCTGACCACGCGTTTGCCGTCTTTTGGCGACAATTGCAGGAAAATCGCCGCCGCCAGCATCGCCATGATGCCCACGGTGAGGAAGGTCAGCTGGAAGGCGCCGAGCACGCTGTCGACCCCGTCGTTGCCCGCGTCGGCGGTAAACCCGCCCAGCAGCGCGCCGGCGCAGGCCACGCCCAGGCTCAGGGACAGTTGCGCAACCACCGAGAGCAAACTGTTGCCGCTGCTGGCCTGGGCGTCGTCGAGGTCGATCAGGGTCACGGTGTTCATCGCGGTAAATTGCAGCGAGTTGATCGCCCCCAGCACCGCCAGCATGGCCAGCAACAGTGGGTAGGGCGTGTGCTCGCTGACCAGGCCCATGCTCGCCAGCATAATGCCCAGCGCCAGGGTGTTGCCGGTCAGCACGATGCGGTAACCCAGGCGCTCGATCAATGGCCGCGCGATGGACTTGGCAAACATCGCCGCCGCCGCCAGCGGCAGCATGCTCATGCCCGCCTCCGACGGCGAATACCCCAGCGCCACCTGCAACAGCAGCGGCACCAGGAACGGCAGGGCGCCGCTGCCCAGGCGCGCGAACAGGTTGCCGAGGATGCCCACGGCAAAGGTGCGGGTCTTGAACAGCACCGGCGAAAACAGCGGATTGTCGATATGCCCGGCGCGCAGCCAGTACGCCGCCAGGCACGCCAACCCGCCGAACAGCAGCAACATCACCCGCAGGTGCGGCAGGTGCAGTTCGCCCAGGCCCTCCATGGCGATGGTGATCAGCACCATCGCCGCGCCAAACAGCACAAACCCTACGCCATCAAAACGCGTGCGCTCGCTGCCACGCAGGTCGGGGATGAGTTTCCACACGGCGTAGCAACCGATCATGCCCACGGGCAGGTTGATCAAGAAAATCCAGTGCCAGGTCAGGTATTGCACCATCCAGCCGCCCATGGTCGGGCCGAGCAGTGGGCCGAGCAGCCCGGGGATGGTGATGAAACCCATGATGCGGACCAGCTCCGAGCGCGGGTAAGCGCGCAGCACCACCAGCCGCCCGACCGGCAGCATCAATGCGCCGCCCAAGCCCTGGATGACCCGTGCGCCGACCAGCATGGTCAAGCTGCTGGACAGCGCGCACAGCAGCGAACCGATGCTGAACAGCATGATCGCGCCGAAAAAGATTTTCTTGGTGCCGAAGCGGTCGGCGACCCAGCCCGACGCCGGGATCAGCAAGGCGACGGTGAGCATGTAGGCGATCACTACCCCTTGCATGCGCAGTGGGTTTTCCGCCAGATCCCGGGCCATGGCCGGCAGTGCTGTGTTGAGAATCGTCCCATCCAGCGATTGCATGAAGAAGGCAATCGCGACCACCCAGGGGAGCCAGCGGGCGGTCTTGGCATCGAGAGGGGCGCGTTCTGGCATGGGAGACCTTTTTGTTAGCAGGCTATGTGTCGCCGATTATGCGCCATTCGTCGCCCCTTTTCCCACAGGCTGTTCGTCTAATTCCGACAATGTCGCGTGGTCTCCCACCAGGAAATCCAACAGCGCACGGTGCACCGCCAGGGCCGCCTCGCGCGACTCCAGGTCGAGCAAATGGCCGGTGTGTTCGGCGACGGCAAAGCTGCTGCGGCCGACATAGTTCCTGAACTGTTGGGCCTCGGCAGCAGGCGTGTACTCATCCAATGCGCCATTGAGGAAATGCACCGGCGTTTCAATCCGGGTCAGCGCCGGCAGGTAATTGCCATCGCCCAGGGCCAGTACCTGATGGATATGAAAACGCGCCTGACGGTACTCGGTGGTGGCCATGCTCGACAGGTGGCGATGGTTGTTGCGCTTGAGGCGCGGCGACAGGTATTTGCCCACCGTATCGTTGAGCAAATGCCCGACGGCAGACTTGTCATCGGCCTCGATCAGCACGCGCACGCGCTCCACGTAATCGAGCATCGCCTGGTTGAGGTTGGGCGCCAGGGCCATCACCACCGAGCTTTCGATGGACGGCGGGTTATGCGCCAGGGTCAGCAACGTCGAGATGCCGCCCCAGGAGGCCGACACCAGGTGGTTGACCTGGAAGCGCTCGACCAGCGCCCGCAGGATCTGCACCTCGTCGTCCTTGGTGACCAGGTCGAGGTCGGTGTTGTGTTCGCGCGAGTAGCCAGAGAACGGCAAGTCGAACAGCAGCACATTGAAATGCTCGGCCAGGCATTTGCTGGTGCGGGCGAAAGAGCGCGTGGTCGACAGCGCGCCGTTGACCATCAGGATGGTCTTCTTGTCCGAATCGTTTCCTAGCTGTTCAACATGAACGTTGTAGTGCTTGAACAGCTTTTCAATGACAAAACTTCCATGGTTCATGTCAACGCTCCAGCTTGCCCATTCCCGGGCAAGGTCATGCTCTCGTGGGAGGGGTGGCGGTATGCCACTAACCGTTATAACGAGGTTTTCTGCGGGCGACAACAGGCTGCACGAGGAGAGGCGCGAGACGGGATTTTGCGGTAGGACGGAGCAATACGAGATGTATGAAATGACACAAGAAAGTGTGGGAGCTGGCTTGCTCCCACAGGGGATTTGCTGGGTTTACAAGGTCAGCGTCAGGCGTTTTACCAAGGCGCCTGGCAGCAGGTTGGAGGCCGTGTTGCGCTGCCCGTAAGTGCTGGCCGACAGCAGCAGTTCCCGATCGGCAGTCAGCGCTTCCAACTGCGAACCCAGCAGGCTGTAGACGCTGTCATCAAAACGCATGGTGCTGACCGGCGCCTTGATTTCGCCGTCTTCCACCCAGAACGTGGCGAAGCGCGTCATGCCGGTCAGGCGTGCGGCCGGCAGGTCGGAGTAGTTCAGGTACCACAGGTTGCTGATGTACAGCCCGGTGCCCAGTTGCTTGAGGATGTCGGCCTGGGCCAGTTCGCCTGCCGCCACTTGCAGGGCGCTGGGGGATTCGTCGCCGCTGGCGCCGTTGGCGCTCAGGCCGTATTCGGCGGCGCTGCGCGAATTCACCAGTTGGCCGTCGGCCTTGCCCGCATTGATCAACCTGACATCGCTGCGCGGGTAGCCTTCGCTGGAGAACGCCTGGCTCAGGGAGCCAGTGATCTGTTCGCTGACCGTCACCATCGGGCTGAGGTGTTGCTCGCCAGCATACAGCCGCTGCAACGAACTGCCTTTGCTGGCGATGGCCTGGGCGGAAAACCCACCCCAGGTGATGATGCTGATGATCTCTTCCAGCGCGGCCGGCGCCAGGTAGGCGCGGTATTGCCCGGGCGCCAGCGTGTGCAACGGGCGGCCAAGGAATTCCAATTGCTCGCGGGCCAGCTGGAAGCGGCGGGCGAACTCGGCGCTGTTCCAGGCGTTGCCGGCGTAGCTGGCTTTGACCGCCTCGCCATTGGCGTGGAACAGGCTGAAGTCGAAGTTGAAGCTATTGGCCTGGTGCCAGCCGAACGCGCCATTAGAGCTGGCAAAACCACGGCTGATCGGGCCCGCAGCGTAGAAGCCGACCAGGTCGACGCCGTCTGCCGCGTGGCTGATTTCTTCCAGCACCTGGGCCAGGTCCGGCAGCGGGTGGGCCTGTTCGTTCTGGCTTTGCCAGGCGGCGTGGTTGAGCAAAAGGTACGGGTCATGCGGCAACAGCGGCAGGGTTTCGCGCAGTTGCTGCAGGCCGTCGGCGAGGCGCTGGCGGTCCAGCTCGGGCTCGCCGGCGAGGGTGATGCCGAGGTCGGCGTGGCGGCCATCGTTGATCAGCTTGAGGGTGAGGCTGGCCTGCTGCACCTGGCCGGCCTGGCGTACCTTGGCGTAGTTGAAGCGCACGAACTCGGACGATTCGGCGGCATAGCCCAGCTGAAATTGTTCCTTGTCGGTGATGGCCTGTTTGAGCCACTCCACCAATGCCTTGAAAGTGTTCATCAGGCATCTCCCCCAAATACGTCAACGTTGCTGAAGACACAAGCCGGCGATGCATGGCCGACGCGGATCACCTGGTTGGGTTCGCCTTTGCCGCAGTTCGGCGTGCCCAACACCTTGAAGGTACTGGCGTCGCCCACGGCGCTGAGGTTGCGCCAGAACTGCGCGGAAATCGCCCGGTAGTTGGGGTTCTTCACCACGCCCTTGAGCTCGCCGTTTTCAATCAACTGGCCCCATTCGCAGCCGAACTGGAATTTATTGCGCGCGTCATCAATCGACCACGAGCGGTTGGTCGACATCAAGATGCCGTTTTCGATACCACCGATCAGCTGCGCCAGGCTCTTGTCGCCGGCTTCGATATTCAGGTTGGCCATGCGGTCGATCGGCGGGCGGTTCCAGCTGCTGGCGCGGCTGTTGGCGACGCCGCTCATGCCGGCGCGGAATTGCGACAGCGCACCGCCCAATGGTTTGAGCAGCAACCCTTCGCGGATCAGGAATTGCTTGCTGGCGGCGGTGCCGTCGTCGTCATGGCTGTAGCTGGCGAGCTGTTCGGGGATGTCCGGGTCGAACGTCACGTTGAGCAGCTTGGAGCCATATTGCAGGTGGCCGAAGTCCTCGGCCTTGACGAAGCTGGTGCCGGCGTAATTGCGTTCGTCGCCAAGGATGCGGTCGAGTTCCAGCGGGTGGCCGATCGACTCGTGGATTTGCAGGATCATCTGGTCGGGCATCAGCAGCAGGTCGCGCGGGCCCTGGGGCGTGTTTGGCGCCAGCAACAATTGCAGGGCTTCGTCGGCGATACGCGGCGCGGCGCCGACCAGGCCGAAGCGGTTGATCACCTCAACGCCGCCTTGCTGGCCGAAGTTGCTGCCGCCGAGGGTGCGCGACTGGCTGTCGTTGCCGTCGTAGGCGGTGACGTTGACGCCGGGGAAGACAAAACGCTGGGCCTGGCGCAGTTCGGCGCCGGCGCTGTTGAGGTAGATCTGCTCGACGTGGGTCAGGCCCAGGCTGACTTCCCAGTTCACCAGGCGTTCGTCCTGGGGCACGGCGGCGGACTCGGCGCCGAGCAGTTGGTAGCAATCGCTCAGGGACGGAAAGGCTTGCTCCAGGTCTGGCGACAGGTAGTCGGCGACGTCACTGGAGACGTGTTGGGCGCGCAGGTCGAGCAGGGCGTGGGGCAAGATCCGTCGGGCTTGCTGTTCGGCGCGCTCAAGGGCGGCTTGCAGGCCGGAAAGGGACAGGTCGTTGGTCGCGGCGTAGGCTTCCACGCCGTTGAGACGCACGGTGAGCATGGCGCCCTCGTCGTGGTTCAGGTGTGGCGGCTCGGCGACGTTTTTGCGCACTGAGAGGTACTGGCCTGACTCGCGCACGTAGCGCAGGGAGAAGAAATCGGCACGGGTGCGCAGGGCACTGAAGTGTTTTTTGAGGGTGGCGTGGTAGTCGAACATGGGGCCTTCCTTGTGGGCGGCTCGGCGCGGGCAGGCAAACAGAGTAGGCCTGGGCTGGGAGCTGATCAAGGAAAGAGGTTTTGCAGCGTCTGGTCGGGCCCTATCGGGGGCAAGCCCCCTCCCACATTTTGACCCTGTGCACCTGATCAAGTGTGGGAGGGGGCTTGCCCCCGATAGAAGCGCCGCGGTGTATCAGTTACTGCGCGGTCGGGCCCACTTCACGCATCGGTTTGCCACGCACCGGCGCGTCGCCTGCCACGTAGTAATCCGCAGTGCTGCGCGGCAGCGGCTGACGGCCACGGATCTTGTCGGCGATTTTCTCGGCGATCATGATCGTCGGCGCGTTCAGGTTGCCGGTGGTAATGATCGGCATGATCGACGCATCGACCACACGCAGACCCTGCATGCCATGCACGCGGCCTTCGCCATCGACGACGGCCATCTCGTCGGTGCCCATCTTGCACGAGCAGGACGGGTGGAACGCAGTTTCGGCGTGCTCGCGGATGAACTTGTCGAGCTGCTCATCGGTTTGCACTTCAATGCCTGGGCTGATTTCACGGCCACGGTATTGATCCAGCGCCGGCTGCTGCATGATTTCACGGGTCAGGCGGATGCCGTCGCGGAATTCCTGCCAGTCCTGCTCGGTGGCCATGTAGTTGAAGAGGATGCTCGGGTAGTCCCGTGGGTTCTTCGACTTCAGTTGCACGCGGCCACGGCTAGGCGAACGCATGGAACCCATGTGCGCCTGGAAACCGTGCTCTTTCACACCGTTGCTGCCGTTGTAGTTAATCGCGACGGGCAGGAAGTGGTACTGGATGTTCGGCCACTCGAATTCCGGACGCGAACGGATAAAACCACCGGCTTCGAACTGGTTGCTGGCGCCGATACCGGTGCCGTTGAACAGCCACTCGGCACCAATGGCCGGCTGGTTGTACCAGAGCAGCGACGGGTACAGCGAGACCGGTTGGGTGCAGGCGTATTGCAGGTACAGCTCAAGGTGGTCCTGCAGGTTTTCGCCGACGCCAGGCAGGTCGTGGACCACCGGGATGTCGAGGCTTTCCAGCAGTTTGGCCGGGCCCACACCGGAACGTTGCAGCAGTTGCGGCGAAGCGATTGCGCCGCTGCACACCAGCACTTCTTTGCGCGCACGGGCTTCAACGCGTTCTTCGGCGGCGCCGATCAGGTAACGCACGCCGACCGCACGTTTGCCTTCGAACAAGACTTTGTCGGTCAGGGCGTGGGTGACGATGGTCAGGGTCGAACGCTTTTTCGCCGTGTCCAGGTAACCGCGGGCGGTGCTGGCGCGACGGCCATTTTTGGTGACGGTACGGTCCATCGGGCCGAAGCCTTCTTGCTGGTAGCCGTTCAAGTCTTCGGTACGCGGGTAGCCGGCCTGCACGCCGGCTTCGACCATGGCGTGGAACAGCGGGTTATTGCCGGCTTTTGGCGTGGTCACGCTGACCGGGCCGTCGCCACCGTGGTAGTCGTTGGGGCCGATGTCGCGGGTTTCGGCTTTACGGAAATACGGCAGGCAGTCGAGGTAGCTCCAGTTTTCAAGGCCTGGCAGCTTCGACCAGTTGTCGTAGTCCATGGCGTTGCCGCGGATGTAGCACATGCCGTTGATCAGGGAGGAACCGCCGAGGCCTTTGCCGCGACCGCATTCCATCCGGCGACCGTCCATGTGGGGCTCTGGATCGGTTTCGTAGGCCCAGTTGTAGCGACGGCCTTGCAGCGGGAATGCCAGGGCGGCCGGCATTTGGGTACGGAAGTCGAGGCGGTAGTCCGGGCCACCGGCCTCCAGCAGCAGGACGGTGACGCCTTCGTCTTCAGTCAGACGGGTCGCCAGGGTGTTACCGGCGGAGCCGGCACCCACAATGATGTAATCGTATTCTTGGGACATTGGATGCACCCTCTTTGAAGTGTGGTCAGGTCGGGCCTCATCGGGGGCGAGCCCCCTCCCACATTTGAAGGTATTCACAATTCAAACGGTGGGAGGGGGCTTGCCCCCGATAGCGGCCTCACAGGCAATGCAAGGCCTGGGGTGTCAGAACACCGAGGCGTAGTCGCCCAGCTCAACCTGTACCGATTTGATGCGGGTGAAGTTATTCAGCGAGCTGATGCCGTTCTCACGGCCTACACCGGATTGCTTGTAGCCGCCGACCGGCATTTTTGCGTCGGACTCGCCCCAGGCATTGATCCAGCAGATACCCGCTTCCAGCTGATGAATCACGCGGTGGGCGCGGTTCAGGTCCTTGGTCACCAGGCCGGCTGCGAGGCCGAAGTCGGTGTCGTTGGCGCGGCGGATCACTTCTTCTTCGGTCTCGTACGTGAGGATGCTCATCACTGGGCCGAAGATTTCTTCACGGACGATGGTCATGTCGTCGCTGCAGTCAGTGAACACGGTCGGGGCCACGTAGGCACCTTTGGCGAAGTCGCCATCGGTCAGGCGCTCGCCGCCGCACAGTACGCGGGCGCCTTGCTCTTTACCTTTGGCGATGTAGCCGAGCACGCTTTCCATGTGGGCGAAGCTGACCAGCGGGCCGAAGTTGGTGTTTTCGTCTTGCGGGTCGCCAACGCGGATGCGCGCAACACGCTCAACGATCTTGGCTTCGAAGGCCGCTTGCAGGTGCTTGGGTACGAACACGCGCGTGCCGTTGGTGCAGACCTGACCGGAGCTGTAGAAGTTGGCCATCATCGCGATGTCGGCGGCGCGATCCAGGTCGGCGTCTTCGAAAACGATCAGCGGGGACTTGCCGCCCAGTTCCATGGTCACTTCTTTGAGCGAAGAGCTGGAAGCGCTGGCCATGACCTTCTTGCCGGTGTCGGTGCCGCCGGTGAACGAGACTTTCTCGATGCGCGGGTGCTCGGTCAGCCAGGTGCCGACTTCACGGCCGCTGCCGGTCAACACGTTGAACACGCCAGCCGGTACGCCGGCTTCGGTGTAGATCTCGGCCAGTTTCAGGGTGGTCAGCGAAGTGACTTCGCTTGGCTTGAAGATCATTGCGTTACCCGCCGCCAGGGCCGGTGCGGATTTCCACAGGGCGATCTGGATCGGGTAGTTCCACGCGCCGATACCGGCCACCACGCCCAGCGGCTCGCGGCGGGTGTAGACGAAGGACGTGTCGCGCAGCGGGATCTGCTCGCCTTCGATCGCCGGCACCAGGCCTGCGTAGTATTCCAGCACGTCAGCGCCGGTGACGACGTCGACGTATTGGGTTTCGGAGAAGGCTTTACCGGTGTCCAGGGTTTCCAGGGCGGCCAGCTCATCGTTGCGCTCGCGCAGGATGTCGACGGCACGACGCAGGATGCGCGAACGCTCCATGGCGGTCATCGCGGCCCAGATTTTCTGGCCTTTTTCGGCGCTGACCACGGCACGTTCAACGTCTTCTTTCGTAGCGCGTTGCACTTGGGCGAGAACTTCACCGTTAGCCGGGTTGATGGCTTCGAAGGTGGCATCGCTGCCAGCGTCGCTGTAGCCGCCGTCAATGTAGAGTTTTTGCAGTTCGAAACGGGCCATAAAGTCCTCGCAAGTGCATAAGTGGTTGGCGTTACCCGCCAAAAAGTGAGCCATGGGGTTGTGGCAACACTGAGTGGCAGACGTTCAGGGGTTGAGCGGTTATGTGTGCTCTAACTCACCTGCTTGGCCAATTGGAAATCCATGTATTCGTAAGCGATCCGCTGCGCCTGCTCCGTGTCGAAAGCGTCTCCCGACAGGGCACCGCGCAACCATAAACCGTCGATCAGGGCCGCCAGGCCTCTGGCTGCTTTGCGTGCGTGCGGCAGCGGCAGCACTCGGCGGAACTGGCAGCACAGGTTGGAATACAGACGTTGATCGTTGATCCGCTGCAACCTGTGCAATGACGGGTGATGCATGCTGGTGGCCCAGAAGGCCAGCCAGGTTTTCATTGCCGGGCCATTGACCTGGCTGGCGTCGAAGTTGCCCTCGATGATCACCCGAAGGTGCGCCCGTGGGCTGTCGTCCTTCAGCGCGAGCCGGCGTTCGTGCACGTTCTCGATCAGCACATTCATCAGGTACCGCATCGTCGCGGCGATCAGGCCGTTCTTGTCCTGAAAGTAGTGACTGATGATGCCGTTCGAAACACCGGCCAAACGGGCGATCAGCGCAATACTGGCATCGCCCATTCCGACCTGATCGATGGCCGTCAGCGTGGCTTCGATCAACTGCTGGCGGCGTATGGGTTGCATACCGACCTTGGGCATGTAGCACCTCTCCTTAGGCCTGCCGACGGGCGTAAACGTTCGTCGACTTGGAGGCCAGTCTATTTTGTTTTGATTGAACGTTCAATCAACAAAGAATAAGCTCTGCGACAAATCGTCGCTGCTTACAGAAATTTCCTACGTTCAGGCAGCGACACCTGACACCTGCAAAAACCCTTGAAACAGGCCGTATCAGGGCCTGGCACCGCTTCGGCGGGGCTCAAGAATTTTCGGGGTGTCTTTATAACACCCGTCCGTCGACTGCCGAAAAATCGATGTCCCGGGATAACCGTTGCCTTGTGTTTCTCTCTCGCACTGCCTGGAGCATCTGCGCCATGAGTTCTGCCTCTCTTATAAAGACCCCGCCGGAAAAGGTCCGGGTCAACGGTTGGGTGTTCTACACCTCGACCGCGCTGATTCTGTTGTTGACTGCCATTCTGATCATCGCCCCGCAGGAGGCCGGGCGCATGCTCGGCGTAGCACAGGCCTGGCTGTCGAAAAGCTTCGGCTGGTACTACATGGTGGTCATCGCCGCCTACCTAGTGTTTGTGGTCGGCCTGGCGTTTTCGTCCTACGGCAAGTTGAAACTGGGCAGCAAGGACGACACCCCGGACTTCAGCTACGGCGCCTGGGCCGGCATGCTGTTCTCGTCGGGCATCGGCATTTCGCTGTTGTACTTCGGTGCTTCGGAGCCGTTGGACCACTACTTCAACCCACCCGAAGGCGCGTCGGCCACGGGCGCCGCCGCACGCCAGGCGCTGCAGCTGACTTTCCTGCACTGGGGCCTGCATGGCTGGGCGATTTATGCGCTGGTCGGCCTGGCGGTGGCGTACTTCGCGTATCGGCATAACCAGCCGCTGGCCCTGCGTTCGGCGCTGTACCCGTTGGTGGGCGAGCGTTGGGTGAAAGGTGCGGCCGGCCACGCGGTGGACGGTTTCGGCATGTTCGTGACTCTGCTCGGCCTGGTGACCAACCTCGGCATCGGCTCAATGCAGGTATCGTCCGGGCTGGAAAACCTGTTCGGCATGCAGCACAGCAACACCAATCTGCTGATCGTGATCATCGTGATGAGCACCGTGGCGACCATTGCTGCCGTGTCGGGTGTGGAGAACGGCATCCGCCGCTTGTCCAACCTCAACATCGTGCTGTTCAGCGGTTTGCTGATCTTTGTGTTGCTGTTTGGCCCGACCCTGCACTTGCTCAACGGCCTGGTGCAGAACACCGGTGACTACCTCAACGGCATCATCCTGAAAACCTTCGACCTGTATGTGTACGAAGGCGACGCCGACAAGACCGAGCGCTGGATGGGCCTGTGGACCCTGTTCTACTGGGCCTGGTGGATTTCCTGGGCGCCATTCGTGGGCATGTTCATCGCGCGTATTTCCCGCGGTCGCACCGTGCGCGAGCTGGTGGCCGGGGTGCTGCTGATCCCGCTGGGCTTCACCCTGGCGTGGTTGTCGATCTTCGGTAACTCGGCGCTGGATCTGGTGCTGAACCATGGTGCGGTGGAACTGGGCAAGACGGCGCTGGAGCAGCCGTCGATGGCCATCTACCAACTGCTTGAGCATTACCCGGCGTCGAAAATCGTCATCGGTGTGTCGATTTTTGTGGGCTTTGTGTTGTTCCTGACCCCGGCGGATTCCGGCGCGGTGATGATGGCCAACCTTTCCTGCAAAGGCGGTAATGTGGATGAAGATGCGCCGCACTGGCTGCGGATCTTCTGGTCGGCGGTGATCACCCTGGTGACCATCGGCTTGCTGTTTGCGGGTAACTTCGAAGCCATGCAAACCATGGTGGTGCTGGCGGGGCTGCCGTTCTCGGTGGTGTTGATTTTCTTTATGTTCGGCTTGCACAAGGCGATGCGCCAGGACGTGGCCATCGAACAGGAGCAGGCGCAGTTGGCCGAGCGTGGTCGCCGTGGTTTCAGCGAGCGCCTGACCGCACTGGACCTGCAACCGAGCCAGGGCACCGTGCAGCGCTTCATGGACAAGCATGTGACGCCGGCGCTGGAAGAAGCCGCCACGGCCTTGCGTGACCAGGGGCTGGAAGTGCAGACCCTGCTGGGCAAATCCAAGCGCTGCATCGGCGTGCGGATCGAGATGGAGGAGGGCAACCCGTTTGTCTACGAAGTGAGCCTGGACGCTTACTCGTCGGCGCCGAGCGACGTGCCTGAGGAAGAGCGCACACGTTATTACCGGGCCGAGGTGTACCTGCACAACGGGCCTCAAGAGTACGACCTGATGGGCTTCACCCAGGAACAGATCACCCGGGATGTGCTCGATCAGTTTGAAAGCCATCGGCAGCTCCTTGGCCGTGTCTATAGCTGAGGGTTGAAAGCCTGGCGGTGCTTTAAATGTGGGAGGGGCAGGCCCCCTCCCACATTTGTTTTGCGGTGTGGCTTAGCCCAGGTTCTTGCCCAGCAGGGCATGGTAAAGCTCACTGTCCCCCAAGATCCCTACCACCTGGTTGTTGTCCTGCAACACCAGCTTGTTGCCGGTGTGATAACGGATCTGCAGCGCGTCGCGCATGCCGATATTCGAATCCACCAGCGTCGGTACCCGACCCAAACCTTCCACCGGTTGCCCCGGTGCCCAGTTCTGCAGGTTCAACGGCGTGCCATTCTGGCGTGCACCCTTGATGACGTTGCCCTCGGTCAGGTCCAGCCATGAGTCGCCGCCGGGGTCCAGGCTGATCGAGCCGTTGACGTGGGTGCAGTTGTCCACGGTGCGCATCAGGCTGCGGCCGCACAGCACGTTCAACGGGTTGGTGTGCGCGACGAATGTCCGCACATAGTCGTCCGCCGGGTTCAGCACGATCTCTTCAGGCACGCTGTACTGGATGATCTTGCCGTCTTTCATGATTGCGATACGGCTGCCCAGCTTGAGCGCTTCATCGAGGTCGTGACTGACGAACACGATGGTCTTGCTCAGCTTGCGTTGCAGCTCCAGCAGTTCGTCCTGCAGGCCTTGGCGGATCAGCGGGTCGAGGGCGGAGAAGGGTTCATCCATCAGCAGGATATCGGCGTCCATCGCCAATGCGCGGGCCAGGCCGACGCGCTGCTGCATGCCGCCGGAAAGCTCGTCGGGCTTCTTGTTGCGCCATTGCGTCAGGCCCACCAGCTCGAGTTTTTCATCCACCAGCTTGCGCCGGTCTTTCTCCGGGCGGCCCTGCATTTCGAGGCCGAAGCTGATGTTTTCGCGCACCGTCAGCCAAGGCATCAGGGCGAACTTCTGGAACACCATGGCGATGCGTTTGGTGCGCATCATTTTCAATTCGGCCGGGGTGCACGAGGCGATGTCGATCTGGCGCCCTTCATGCTCCACGAACAGCTGGCCTCGGCTCACGGTGTTGAGGCCGTTGATGCAGCGCAGCAGGCTCGACTTGCCGGAACCCGAGAGGCCCATCAGCACGCAGATTTCGCCTTTCTCGACATCCAGGCTGGCTTTTTCCACACCGACAATCTGCCCGGTTTTTTTCAGGATCTCGTTGCGGTTCATGCCCTGGTCGAGCAGCTTGAGTGCTTCGCGCGGGTCTTTGGAGAAGATCACGTCGACATTGTCGAATCGGATAATGCTCATGCATCACCCCCTACTTTGGCGTCGGGTTGTTTGCAGATGCGGTCGAGCATGATGGCCAGCAATACGATCGCCAGGCCGGCTTCGAAGCCCAGGGCGATGTCAGCGGTGTTCAACGCGTTGACCACCGGCTTGCCGAGACCGTCGGCGCCTACGAGTGCCGCGATCACCACCATCGACAACGACAGCATGATGCATTGGGTAATGCCGGCGGCGATGCTCGGCATGGCGTGGGGCAGTTCAATGCGCGAGAGCAACTGACGGCGCGAGCAGCCAAAGGCCTTGCCGGCGTCCATCAACTCTTGCGGTACATCGCGGATGCCCAGGTAGGTCAGGCGGATCGGTGCGGCAATCGCGAACACCACCGTGGAGATCAAACCAGGCACCACACCCAGCCCGAAGAGGGTCAGGGTAGGGATGAGGTAGACGAAGGTCGGTACGGTCTGCATCAGATCGAGCACCGGCCGCATCAGGGTGTAGAACATCGGTTTGTGCGCGGCAACAATGCCCAGCGGCACGCCGATGACCACGCAGACCAGGGTGGCGAACAGCACCTGCGCGAGGGTTTCCATGGTTTCCTGCCAGTACCCCAGGTTGAGGATCAGCAGGAACGAGGCGATGACAAACACCGTCAGGCCCCATTTGCGTTGAATAAAGTGAGCGAGTAGCGCAATCAGACCGATCAATGCCAGCGGATTGAACCAGGTCAGCGCGAACGTCACGCCGTGGATCATCGTTTCCAGCGTCGATGCGATTGCGTCGAAGTAGTTGGCGCCGTGTTGGGTCAACCATTCGACGAAGGCAGCGATGTACTGGCCTAGTGGGATTTTCTGTTCAGTCAGCATGGTAGTGAATGTCCACATGCGAAGGGGAAAACATCCCGGGCCAGCGCACCGGCCCGGGGTCAGCAGGTATTACTTGGCGAGGTATTCCTTGACGGCCTCCAGACCGGGTTTGCCATCAACGGTGGTGACACCGGCGAGCCAGGTGTCGAGTATTTGCGGGTTCTTTTTCAGCCAGGCCTTGGCGGCGGCGTCGGGCTTCATCTTGTCGTCCAGGACGTTACCCATCAGGGTGCTTTCCATATTCAGGGTGAACGACAGGTTTTTCAGCAGTTGGCCGACGTTGCTGCATTCCTGGGTGTAGCCCTTGCGGACGTTGGTGTAGATGGTGGCCTGGCCGTAGTTGGGGCCGAACGAATCGTCACCCCCGGTCAGGTACTTCATCTTGAAGCGGGTGTTCATCGGGTGCGGTTCCCAGCCGAGGAACACGATGGCCTGGCCGCGTTTGGAGGCGCGCTCCACTTGGGAGAGCATCCCGGCTTCGCTGGATTCGACCACTTTGAAACCGGCGGTTTTCAAGCCGAAGGCGTCTTTGTCGATCAGCGTCTGGATGGTGCGGTTGCCGTCGTTACCCGGTTCGATGCCGTAGATCTTGCCGCCCAGTTCATCCTTGAATTTGGCGATATCGGCGAAGTCTTTCAGGCCCTTGTCATACAGCGCCTCGGGGACGGCCAGGGTGTACTTGGCGTTCTCCAGGTTGGCGCGCACGGTTTCCACGGTGCCGGCATCACGGTACTGCTTGATGTCGTTTTCCATGGTCGGCATCCAGTTGCCGAGGAAGATGTCCATATTCTTGCCGTCAGCCAGGGACTTGTAGGTCACTGGTACCGAAATCATCGTGGTGCGCGGCTTGTAGCCCAGGCCCTTGAGGACTTCGCTGGTGGTCGCGGTAGTGACGGTAATGTCGGTCCAGCCGACATCGGAGAAGTTGACGGTCTTGCACTGTTCCGGTTCTGCAGCGTGTGCCAGGACTGGCAGACTCAGCATGGCGGCCAACAACAACGAGGGTGAACCTTTCATCTGGGTAGACTCCTGTGTTTTTTCTGGCGGCATTCGCCGCGCTTTATAAATGTTGCGGTTGGAGCGTGCGACAGAGCGGCGGCACGGTGCCTTGCAAACGAGTCGTGACTGATCATGTACCAGTGAAAATCTGACGCCTACAGGGGGCGTCGTATCCAGTACAGGGATGGTCGTATCCAGTGTCGGTGACGTCGCTTACAGATTTTTCCAAAGGCAAAACGGCTGTTTTTGCCCCTCTGCACCGCTAAAAACGGCCAAAACGCCTGATCGCACGAGGGCGGCGTTGGTGAGCATGGTTACGTCGGTGTGAGACGTCGTGATGACAGATAAAAGCCTGATGATGCCGCCATCTGGGCGATCTGAGCGTAGCAGCTTGTTCATGCCTGGCCTGCTCACCGAGGAGTTTCACGGCAATGGCTATCAGCGTTTTCGACCTGTTCAAGATCGGCATCGGGCCTTCTAGTTCTCACACCGTCGGCCCCATGCGCGCCGCGGCGTTGTTCGTCCAGGCATTGCGTGAACGTGAACTCTTGGAACAAGTCAGGCGCGTTGAAGTTCAGCTGTACGGCTCTTTATCGGCCACCGGCATCGGCCACGGCAGTGACACGGCGACCATCATGGGCCTGATGGGCGAGTGGCCGGACGCGATTGATCCGGCGCAAATCGGCCTGCGTATCCACACCCTGCGCGAGACCGACACGCTGCTGCTCGACGGGCGCTTGCCGGTGCCGTTTGTGTGGGCGCGCGATATGCGTCTGCTCGACGAAAACCTGCCGTTCCACCCCAACGCCATGACCCTGGTGGTGCATGGCGATGCGGGGGAATTGCACCGCGACACCTATTACTCGGTCGGTGGCGGTTTTGTGGTGGATGAGGCCCAGGCGAAGAGCGGTGTGGCGGACATGGACCGCACCGAGCTGCCGTATGATTTTTCCAGCGCGGTAGAGCTGTTGCAGCTGTGCAAGACCCACAACCTGCGCGTCGCCGAATTGATGCTGGCCAACGAAAAGACCTGGCGCAGCGAGGAAGAAATCCGCAGCGGCCTGATGAAGCTCTGGCGCGCCATGCAGGATTGCGTGGAGCAGGGCCTCAAGCATGAAGGCATCCTGCCTGGCGGGCTCAACGTGCGCCGTCGCGCCGCCAAGTTGCACCGCAGCTTGCAGGAGCTGGGCAAGCCGAACGTGATCGGCTCGACCTTGAGCGCCATGGAGTGGGTCAATCTGTTCGCCCTGGCGGTGAATGAAGAAAACGCAGCGGGCGGGCGCATGGTCACCGCGCCCACCAATGGCGCGGCGGGGATCATCCCGGCGGTGCTGCATTACTTTATGAAGTTCAGCGACGAAGTGACTGAAGCCAACGTGGTCGACTACCTGCTCAGCGCGGCGGCGGTGGGGATTCTGTGCAAGAAAAATGCGTCCATCTCCGGTGCCGAAGTGGGTTGCCAGGGCGAGGTGGGTTCGGCCTGCGCCATGGCGGCGGCGGGGCTGGCGGAGATTCTTGGCGCCACCCCGGAGCAGTTGTGCAACGCCGCCGAAATCGGCCTTGAACACAACCTCGGCCTGACCTGCGACCCGGTGGGCGGGCTGGTGCAAGTGCCGTGCATCGAGCGCAATGCGATTGCCGCGGTGAAGGCGATCAACGCGGCGCAAATGGCCCTGCGCGGAGACGGGCAGCACTTTATCTCGCTGGACCGGGTGATCCGCACCATGCGCGATACCGGCGCGGACATGCATGACAAATATAAGGAGACATCGCGAGGTGGGTTGGCGGTGAGTGCGGTTGAGTGTTGATCCAGTGATACCGCCATCGCAGGCAAGCCAGCTCCCACAGGGGAAAGCATTCCAAATGTGGGAGCTGGCTTGCCTGCG
>NZ_JBAWDE010000326.1:0-7627 GCF_049590575.1 Pseudomonas sp. | reverse complement strand
GGTCCCAATGTGGCAACGGTTGCAGGCGCACGGCGGAATAGGCATTGCGCAAGCTGCGGTAAAGGTCGGCGCTGGGGCGTGCCTGGTCGAAGGCCTGGGCCAGGTCTTGCTGGCCGACGGCGGCCAGGGCCAGCACTTCGGTGTTGGGGTCGTGGGCCGGTGGCTGGGAATGCCACAGGGGTTCGAAGCGCGACTGCTGCAGGCGCCCGTAGTGCAGATCCTGCAGGGCTTGCAGATACGCCTGGCTGGTGCCGATATCGCTGCACAGCACGTTGGCCGTGGCGTCCGCCGCAGGCAGGCTATAGTGGGTGGGGTCCAGGCCGTCGTCGGCGAGCAGCAGCAACTGCGCGTGCAACGCTTGCCGGCGCTCGTCGGCCGACCACAGCGGCACATCACCCTGCTGCTGGTAGAAGGCCTGCAGACGTGCTTGCGCGGCGGCATCGATCTGCGGCGCGAGGCTGGGGCAGACACTCAGCAGTTGCGCCAGCGCCTGCTGCACTGGCGCCGTTGCCACCAGGGTCGGCGGCGCGACAGGGAGCGCATCGTCCGGCAGAAGTTCGGCTGCCGCGACCAATGGTGCAACGAGCAGGCAAATGCTCAAGTAACATGCGTGTTTTTTGAACAATTGACTGGGCTCCAATCCACAGTGGGGGTTGTACTGTAGATGCTGACTTTTATGTGCCGTCTCGGTTTAGTCACCGTGACCCTGGCTACCTTGAGCAATTTTGCGCTCGCCGCCAATGGGACTACTCCTAACTTGTATAGCAGCCTGGCGCGCTCGGCTCCAGAACTCAATCCCACTGTACTCAAAAGCGCCCTGAACGCGGTGCAGTGCGCGGTCAATAATGGCGAGGAACGCTCAGAGCGCCTGGCCGTGATTGACTACTCCCAGCCTTCGACCGCTCGTCGGCTGTGGATCTTCGACTTGCGCAAGAAGACCCTGGTGCTGCGCGACCTGGTGGCCCACGGCGCCAAGTCCGGGGAAAACTTCGCCACCCAATTCTCCAACCTCGAAGGTAGCCACCAATCCAGCATAGGCCTGTTCCGCACCCAGGAAAGCTACCTGGGCACCCACGGCTACTCGCTGCGCATGGATGGCTTGGAGCCGGGCTTCAACGACCAGGCCCGCGACCGCGCCATCGTGATTCACGCCGCCGACTATGTCAGCCCGTTGTGGAGCAAGCGCGAAGGCCGTATCGGCCGCAGCCAGGGTTGCCCGGCCGTGCGCCCGCAGGTGGCACGCCAAGTGGTGGACAAGCTCAAGGATGGGCAGTTCATGTTTTCGTGGTACCCCGACCAGCGCTGGCTGAAGTCCTCGACGTACCTCAATTGCAAACCCCAACAGGTGGCGAGTAGTCGTACAATCCGTGGCGGTTAGCCTGTCCCCACAGACATAAGAGAGCGTCGAATGCTTCTACACAAGTCCACCTGGATCGAGATCGGGCAGTTTCTGGAGCGCAGCCGCACGGTGGTGATCCCGATCGGTTCCAACGAACAGCACGGCCCTACCGGCCTGCTTGGCACCGACTGGATGTGCCCGGAAATCATCGCCCATGAAGCCCAGAAAAACGCCGACATCCTGATCGGCCCGACCTTCAATATCGGCATGGCCCAGCATCACCTCGGCTTCCCCGGCACCATTTCCCTGCGCCCTTCCACCTTTATCGCCGCGATTGGCGACTGGGTGCGCTCGCTGGCCGGGCATGGTTTTGAAAAGATTCTGTTCCTCAACGGCCACGGCGGCAATATCGCGACCATCGAAGCGGCGTTTTCCGAGCTGTACGCCGAGGCCAGCTTTGGCCGCCGGCCTGCCGGGTTCGCCTTAAAACTGGTGAACTGGTGGGACCTCGAAGGCGTCACCGAGCTGGCCCACCGCCAATTCCCGGTCGGTCACGGCAGCCACGCCACGCCGTCGGAAATTGCGGTGACGCAGTGGGCGTACCCGGACGCGATCAAGTCAGCCGACTATTCGCCGCCAATCGCCAACACCGGCCCGATCCGTGAAGCCCTGGATTTCCGCGCACGCTTCCCCGACGGGCGCATGGGCTCGGACCCGGCACTGGCGACGGTGGAAAAAGGCGGTGAATTGGTGGCATTGGCGGCGCAAGGGCTGGTCAAGACCGTGAACACCTTCAGCAACGAAGCAAAACCCTAAGCGCTGCACACAGCCAAATGTGGGAGAAGCCAAGCCGCTCCCACATGGGTTACTTGCATTCCTGCGCCGCCAGCTCAAGCCGCGACGGCGTGAGGGCCGACGCCAGCGGCTTGCGCTCGTACAGGAACACTTTGCCGCCGTCCTGGGACTTGTAAGCCTCCAGCACATCATCGGCGGCAATCTTGCTGGTCAACACCACCTTGGCGTGGCGCGAGTTCTGCGTCACCGTCGAGGTGATTCCGTGTTTTTCCAGCTTGGGCAACACGCATTGCACATAGGCCTCGGGGCCCTTGCTGGTTTGCAGGGTCAGCGTCGGTGCGTTAGGGGCGGAAACACAGCCGACCAGCATCAGAGCAGTGGCCGGTACGAAAAAAGAGCGCATGAAAAATCCCTGGATAGCAATAAAAGTTCACGTTAACTGGCGCGAATCAACGCCTTGAGCGACGCATCAAACTGCTTCAAGGCATCGAGCTGCACATCCCGCTGCTGCTCGATCTGTGCGGCAATCTCCGGTGCCGCCTTGTCACGCACCCACACCGATGGCACCTGCTTGTGTACCGAGCCTTCGGCCTTGGCGATGTATTGCAGGTTCGCGTCATAGAACCGCGCAATAAACCGCGCCTCGACCTGATCGTTACGCTGGGTCAGCAGTTGATTATGGGTGTCGAGCATCACCACCACATCGGGGTGAGCCTGCACCAAGGCATCCAGATTGTCGTAGACAGTCACTGACAAAAAGGTGCCTTGCAGCGAACTCATCAACCAATCAATGGCCAGTTCCGGGTCGGAACTGTTGACGAACGCCTGGCGGATACGCCCGTCGAGGGCATCCTTGGCGCCATTCAAGGCCATCTCGTGGTAGCGTTCAAGGTAGCTGAGATTGTCGCGGGTGTTGTCGCTGAGCAACACACCCACCGTTTGCGTACGGCGCAAGGAGTCTACGCTACTGGCGATTGGTAGCAAATGGCCTTCAGGCAATTCCGCAGCAATCGCCGCCGTGTTCATGGCCGCCGCGCCGAGCATCAGGGCCATCAAAGCCAGTTGAATAAACGTTCTCATCGCGCATTTCCTTGAGCCGCGTGTCGATGAAAGCGATTTTGCGCTATTGCGGTAAAAACAGAACTTGCGTTACGTGATGGTGACTATTATCTGAACCGATAGTGCACTGATAAAACCTATAAGGACCCTGCCATGAAGCCCCACCAGAAAACCTTCGACCGCATCCGCGAGGCCGTACTGCCGGAGTTTCGTGAGCGTGTCGCCGATTACCTGGTCGACTACGAACAGGTGCTGCAGGACCCGGCAGCCGATACCGCCGAGGCCTTCGCCAGCGCCCAGCAATTGCGCGGCTACCTGCGCGGCTTGAATACCACGCGGGTACTCGGCATGGCGGATTGGGAAGACCTGGATCGGCGCGTGGAGCAGGCGTGGCCTAGAGCCCAGGTCTTGGCAGATTGACCCATTCCTGCACCGAAGGCCGCTGCCACTGGCGCTGCGCATAGTCGACCAGTTCGGCAGGCACGCTGTCGCCATTGAGGATCAGGCGGTTGAGCATCACCGCCAGGTCCACATCGACAATCGACCACTCGCCCAACAGGTTCTGCGGGTTGCCCACCAGCAGCGCCTGCGCCGCGCTGATCAGCTTGTCGGCTGCCACCCTGGCCTCGGGCGACAGCGCCGGCATTGTCTGCCCGCAAAAGACCACCAGCGTCGAACGCTCCTGGCGAATCGGTAGCAGATCGCTGCGCAGCCACGCCTGCACTTGTCGCGCCCTCGCCCGCTGCTTCGGGTCTGCCGGATAGATCGGCGCCTCGGGGTAGGCCTGCTCCAGATACTCGGTGATGGCTGAGGACTCCGACAGCGCAAAGTCGCCTGCCACCAAGGTCGGCACGCGCTGGGTCAGCGACAGCTGGGCAAAGTCAGCCGCGCGGTGTTGCGCGGCTTCCAGGTCAACGCTAGCCAGTTCGAACCCCAGGCCTTTTTCCCGCAGGGCCACAAATACCGACATCGCATAAGGGCTGGTGTAGACCGAATCAACATAGAGGCGCAGCGAGGGCGGGTGCATGGGCAGGTCTCCTTGAGTGAAACCCCACGCTACGAGATGTGCGGCCAGAAAGACAATGCGCTGTTTTTATGGGGGCATTCCTGGCGGGAATAGCCGGGTCAGCCAGCAAACCCGCCCTCTTCCAGAAAGCAGCGTTCAGCGTCTGTGGATTCCCTGGCGAGCACTGCATTGCGATGCGGAAAGCGCCCGAAGCGTTCAATGATTGCGGCGTGTTCCTTGGCCCAATGGTAGGTGCTGGCGTCCAGTGTCTGGTTGAGGACGAGGGAGCGCTGCTGGTCGGCGGTGTTTTCGGCGTGTTCGAACGGCAGATAACAGAACGCGCGTAACGCTGGCTCAACTTGCTGGTCCAGGCCTGCGTCGACCATGCGCGCGGCGTACAGCCGCGCCAAGGGGTCGGTGGCGAACATGTGCGCGGTGCCGCGAAATGCGTTGCGCGGGTATTGGTCGAGCAGGATCAGCAAGGCCAGCGCGCCCTCTGCCGAGTCCAGCCAGCTTTCCAGCTCGCGTCGGGCGGCTTGCAGGTGGGTGGCGTGGAAGGTCTCGCGGAAGGTCGCGTCAAAGGCATCGTCCTTGGCGAACCAGCGCTTGGGGCCGGCGTGTTTCCAGAAGTCGATGACCGATTGCGGGGAGTGCTCAAGGGTGTTCACAGTGGTGCCTCCAAGTCCTGAATAGGCGCGCTCGGGTGGGAGCCGGGCTCGCGCCTACAGTTGAGCGTGTTTGGCGATTAGAAGTCCACCGTTGCCGACAACTTCACCGTACGCGGCTCGCCCTGGGTCAGGTAGTTGTTGGCGGTCGAGGCCGAGGCCCAGTACGCCTTGTTCGCCACGTTCTCGACGTTGGCGCGCAGGGTGATGTACGTGTCGTCGGCTTTGAAACCATAACGGGCGCCGAGGTCGACGCGGGTCCAGGCCGGGATGCTCAGGCTGTTGCCCGCATCCACGTACTCGCCGCCGGTGCGCAGCAGCCGTGCATTGACGGCGGCGCCCTGGATACCTGGGATGTCCCAGTCGGCGCCCAGGTTGTACTGGAAGCGCGGCACGCCGGCGGCGCGGTTGCCGTCAGTGAGGCCGTTGGAGGTGCTCGTCAACTCGGTGTGCATCCACGTCGCGCCGGCGAGCAGGCGCAGGCCATCGACCGGCTCGCCAAACACGTTCAATTCCACGCCCTTGTTGATTTGCTCGCCGTCGACGCTGAAGGTGTTGGTGCCATTCGGGTTGCGGTTGGTGGCGCTGTTGGGCTGCTCGATGCGGTAGACACCAAGCGTCGCACCGTAGCTGTCCCAATCGAGCTTGACCCCGGCTTCCGTCTGTTTGCTGCGATTGGGCGCAAAGGTGACGTTGGGGTTGGTGACCCCCGTCGACGGCGACGTCGGCCCCTGGGCCAGGCCTTCAATGCGGTTGGCATAAAACGACATGTGTTCCCACGGTTTGATGACCAGGCCATAGACCGGCGTGGTGATCGACTCGGCGTAGTTGGCATTGCGCGCGCCGGTGGTGGTGTTCCACGCGTCCACTTCGATGGTCTGGCGCCGTACGCCCAGGGTCAGCAGCACCCGATCATCAATAAAGCCCAGGGTGTCGGACACCGCCGCGCTCTTGATGCGGTTCTTGCCGACGATGCGCGGGTCATGAATATCGCTGCCAAAGTACGTCACGCTCGGGCGCGGTATCTGCGTCGGGTTGTAGAGGTTGCCCGGCTGCCGATTGGCGCGCAGGATCGCCTCGAACGCCGAACGCTGCTCGCCCCAGATCCCCGACAAGCCGACGTTTATCTGATGGGTCACGGGCCCGGTGCTGAAATGCCCGTTCACGCCGCCCATGGCGCTCTTGTTGTCCTCGTCATGGGGCGAGTACAGAAAGCCGACCTGCCCCGCGCCGTTATTGCCCACATACAGCGACGAATACTGACCATTCTCCCGCGTGTGCTTGGCGCCGCCGCCCATATAGGCGGTCCAGTTTTCATTCAGGTCGTATTCGGCATTGAACATGCCGTAGGTGTCTTCCAGCTCCGACCAGCTCCAGTCCTGGGCGTAGTTATCCTTGGCCGATGGGGCCTTTGGCACTTTGGTGCCGGTGGGGTAAACCACCGAGCGGCCATTGTTGATGCGCTCTTTCTGGTAGCCGAAGTCGGTGGACACGCGCAGGCGATCACCACGGTAATCCAGGGCGATAGCGACCAGTTGCGAGCTTTTGAATTCATCCTCGATGGCCGTGTCCCCGCCGTGCCGGGCGAGGTTGACCCGCGCGCCAAAGCGGTTGTCTTCGCCAAAACGCTGGCCCAGGTCGAGGTGGCCGCCGGCCTGGCCATCGGTGGTGGTGTCGAGGGTCACGCTGCGGGTGGCGATGTCTTCGGCGCGCTTGGGCACCAGGTTGACGCTGCCGCCGATCCCGCTGCCGGCTGGGGACACGCCGTTGACGAAGGCGTTGGGGCCCTTGAACAACTCGACGCGTTCGAGCGCCTCGGTGGTGATGATCTGCCGCGGCAGCACGCCGTACAGGCCATTGAAAGCAATGTCGTCCGTGTTCAGCGGCAAGCCTCGGATGGTGAATACCTGGGAAAAGTTGCCGAACCCCGAGGACTGACGCACCGACGCGTCGTTCAGCAACACATCACCCACCGTGCGCGCCTGCTGGTCGGCGATGGTCTTGGCGGTGTAGCTGACCACACTGAACGGCACGTCATTGATCGAACGGTTGCCCAACACGCCGAGCCGCGCCGAACGCGCCACCTGGCCGCCGCCATAGGTGTCCGCCT
Organism: Pseudomonas sp.; assembly: GCF_049590575.1. Taxonomy (GTDB): domain Bacteria; phylum Pseudomonadota; class Gammaproteobacteria; order Pseudomonadales; family Pseudomonadaceae; genus Aquipseudomonas. The sequence continues at coordinate 653 of NZ_JBAWDE010000326.1, read as the reverse complement.
GCGCCCCGCTCTCACCGCTGATGGTGGTGGCGCCCAGTTCCAGCGCATCGCCGCCGGCCTGGGGCACCACGGTATACCCATTCGCGCCGCTGCTTTGCAGGCTGTAACCGCTGCCCTGGAGCAATTGCATGAAGCCCGATTGCGCGGTGTAGCTGCCCTGCAGGCCAGCACTTTGCTGGTCATTGAGCAACTTCGAATCAAACGACAACGGCACACCGGACAACGCCGCAAACTGCGCCAGCACGTTGCCCAATGGCCCCGGCGCGATGCTGTAGCTGCGTGCCGCGCTGGTCGCAACGTCGGCGGCGACGGCGCTGTGCAACGGCGCGATAGCGGCCAGCGCAACGGCCAGGCTCAAGGCCTTCAAGGGGCGGATGGGGTGCGATGTGAAGGTCATGGGCGTTCCTGTCGGCGCGGTGCAACGTTGAGGGTTCTCCCCTACACCGGGCGACAACGAAAAAGGTATCAGCGAAAAGCCAAAAAAGTTTCAGCGCGGCTCGATCGTCACCCAGTAGCCGCTCAGGCTGCTGATTTTGACCGGCAAAGTGTCCTGCAGCAGGCGCAGGCTGGCGTCGGTGTCGCCCAACGGGAACGCGCCGGACACGCGCAACCCGGCCACGCTGTCGTGGCAGCGCAGCACGCCACGCCGGTAG
>NZ_JBAWDE010000325.1:0-8168 GCF_049590575.1 Pseudomonas sp. | reverse complement strand
GCAGCTTTGCATGTGCTGTAGATCTGCTTTCGCTCTGCGCTCTTGATCTGCTTCAACCACTCAGGTCGGCTACTAGGCCGCCGTGCTCTTGCTTTTGATTTTGATCTCAGGCGCCCCGTCAAACACGCTGGCCGAAGTGAGGGCACACCGAGCCGGAGGCGAGGTGCCGAGTGTTGGGGCAAGAGCCATGGTTACTTTTGGGTCCTTCTGTAAGAGCGGAACCCTAAGCCGCCGTGACCTAAGAAATGGATATGTACTCAAAACTAAAAACGCTGCTTACTGTTGGCTGGCCCGACATTCCAGCCCTTCCAAAGGTGACCCGCTGAAAGAGCAAAACCATAATCAGCCGCTACCGCAGCAACAGATATCCACCCAAAAGCGTCACCCCCGAACCGCCTGCGCCTTAGCCCGCATTTTATCCGCCATCACCGTCATCTCGTCATACAGCAACTGCGGGTTCTTCTGCTTCAGAGCCCAAGCCATCCGCCCCTGCTCATGGGGCAAAATCATAAACGCCCCCTGCGCCACCTGCTGGTAAATGTAGTCAGCAATCTGAGCCGCCGAAATCGGCGAACTCTCAAGCAACTTACCTACCTGCGCCTTCATCGCCGGCGTCGGCCCACGGAACGAGTCCAGCAAGTTGGTCTGGAAAAACGACGGGCACACCACATGCACCCCGACTTCCTGCTGCTTGAGTTCCACCAGTAAACTCTCCGACAACGCCACCACCCCCGCCTTGGCCACGTTGTAGTTGCTCATCGCCGGCCCCTGCATCAACGCCGCCATCGACGCGATGTTAATGATCCGGCCCTTGCTCTTTTCCAACAGCGGCAGGAACGCCTTGCAGCCCTTGACCACCCCCATCAGGTTGATTGCGATCTGCCAGTCCCAATCCTCCAGCGACAACTCGGCGAAGAACCCACCCGACGCCACCCCCGCATTGTTGACGATCACATCAATGCCGCCCAACTTCACCTCGCAGGCCTGGGCAAACGCAGTGAGCTGGCTGTAATCACGCACATCACAACGCTGGGTAAAGCCATCACCGCCGGCTTCGCGCACTAACTTCAGGGTTTCCTGCAACCCTGGCTCGCTGACGTCCGACAAGGCCAACTGCCAACCCTCGCGGGCCCAGCGCAGAGCGATTTCACGACCCAGGCCGGACCCGGCGCCGGTGATCATCATGCGATTTTGCATAGAAAGTAGCCTTGTGGTTTACAGAAGAAGTGACCGGCAGTGTAGCGAAGGTCCTTCCCGTACCCACGCACCATCAGAATGATGAATGCCCCAGGCAAACCACAGGCCGGGTCGGATGCCCACCTATAGCCTAAGTTCAATCTTTTTCAACTAATGAGCAGGATTTGCGAGCACATTAAAAGAAATAAGCACGTTCGCAAAATGCTTTAAAAAAACACGGAATTTTTCGCGAAGTGGTGCAGTCGGAGATGTTAGGGCGTCTGTAACTAGATGTACGGCGCTAACGTTCAAACAACCAGTCCTTGAAGAAGGCCTATAAGGAAATAAACCATGAGCCTCATTCTAATTATCATCCTGATCCTCCTGCTGGTCGGCGGTCTGCCAGTGTTCCCTCACTCGCGTAACTGGGGTTACGGCCCGTCGGGTATCCTGGGTGTTGTCCTGGTTGTCCTGATTGTGCTGCTGTTGCTCGGCCGGATATAAACGCCGCAACCCAGTAAAAGAAATAAAAAAAAGAGGCCTGAGAAGGCCTCTTTTTTTATGCTCGGCTACTTAGTCCGGCTTACCGTTTACAACACCTGCGGTGTTATCCAACAGGCTCTTTGTCGCGGTCTGCAGGAACGACTCGAGCTTCTGCTTCAGCGCCGCTTCGTCCGGCGATTCAGGAATCACCTTGCCGGTCGGGTTGGCGCCCAGTTCGTATTCCCACAGCTTCGGCGGCATTTCCTTGGGCAGTACCAGGATGCGGTCGGCGGTCACCAACGCCACGGTCTGGTCGCTGCCCGACGGCTTGATCACGCCAAAGCCCTTGTCGCCTTCCGGCAAGTTCAGCAGGTCACGGCCCCAGCACTGGTGCAGGGTGTCGCCACCGAGGCGACCCATGATGGTCGGCACGATGTCGATCTGGGTGCCCACAGTGTGGTCGCGCTCGCCGAACTTTTCTTGCATGCCTGGTGCAATCATCAGCATCGGCACGTTGAAGCGGCCCAGGTCCATTTCGGTGATCTGCTGTTCGTTGCCGAAACCGTGGTCACCCACGATCACAAACAGGGTTTCCTTGAAGTACGGCTCTTTGCGGGCCTTTTCAAAGAATTGGCCCAAGGCCCAGTCGGAGTAACGCATGGCCGTCAAATGCTCGTCGAGACTGCCACGGCCAGTGACTTTTTCCACGGGCAACGGGTTCGGCAGCGCGTACGGCGTGTGGTTGGACAGGGTTTGCAGCAGTGCGTAGAACGGCTTGCCGCCTTCACGGGCTTTCAATTCTTCCAGGCCGCGGTTGAACATGTCCTGGTCGGACACGCCCCACGTCGGGTCGGAGAACACCGGGTCGACAAAGTCGTTACGCCCGATGAAATTGGTCATGCCCTGGTTGCTGAAGAAGCCCGACTGGTTGTCCCAGGCGAAGTCGCCGTTATAGACATACACGTCGTTGAAATCCCGCGCGCTGAGCAACTGCGGCAGGCCCGACAGTTTGTGGCTGCCTTCCGGGGTCTGCATCAGGTATTCGAAGCCCGGCAGGTTCGGGAAGCAGGCCATGGTGGCGAACATACCCTGGTGGGTGTGAGTGCCGTTTGAGAAGAAGCGGTCGAACAGCAGGCCTTCCTTGGACAGTTTGTCGAAGTACGGCGTGATGTTGCCAGGGCGACCCAAGGCGCCGACCGAGTGACCGGCAAAGCTTTCCATCAGGATCACGACCACGTTCTTGATCGGCAGGGTCTTCTCGGCCGGTGGCGTGTAGTCACGGCGCACGGCGGCGATGTCGGTGTCCACCAGCTTCTCTTGCGGCAGTACCAGCATGTCTCGCACGGTCTGGGTGGCCAGCGGCTGGTCCAGGGTGGCCTTCCAGATATTCGAACGGTCTTCACCGAAGCGAGCCTTGGCCGCGCCGATCAGCGACAAGGTGCCATTGAGGCCCAGCTGGTTGGCGAAGTTCGAATCGGTGGTGTAGACATCCCCCCAACGCAGTGGCGGGCCCTGGCGCAGGGTGCCACGGGCGGCGACCACGGCAATCAACAGGCAGACCACGAACACCGCGATGCGGCTGTACCACGGCGCCACCTGGCGCGTGCCGATACTGCCGCCGCTGAACGGGCCACGTGGGCGAGTGGCGCGGTCGGCGCCTTTGAACGCCATGCTCAGGATCAGCGTACCCACGGCCCAGGCCAGCAGGTAGCGCACCACCGGGAAACCGTACCAGAGCATGCTCATCACGGTTTTCGGGTCTTCCTTCACATACTGGAAGACCAGGCCGTTGAGGCGCTGGTGGAACTCGCGGTAGAAGTCCATTTCCATCAGGCCGAGGAACAGCGCAATGCTCGACGCAACGGTCAGCCAGAACCGGAAAAACCCACGCGCGGCCATGGCGCGTACGCTGAACAGCGCCAGCAGCAATGGAATGATCAGGTACACCACCAGGCGCAGGTCCAGGCGCAGGCCGTTGGCGAACGCTTCGAGGAAGGTCGAGGCCGGTGTGTCGAGGATCATCTCGCGGTTGTAAACCAGCAGCGCCAGGCGCAGCAGGGAGAACATAACCATCATGACCAGTGCGCAGAGCAGCGTGTACGCCAGATGGGATTTGACGGTCGGTTGCAGCAGGCGATTAGAAGCTCGCTGCTGACTCAGGGCGTCCGGGTTTGCCATGTCGTTTCAGGACCCATTGGAAGTTTAAGTTGCGAAATAATGCGGCGGCGTCCGTCCCTCGCCCAGGCAGGCTTGGGGTAGGCGGTTAACGCGGTGGCGCAAATGGTGCCCGATCAAGGCCGGCAAGGCTATTAATTCTGAACGAGCACCGCTGCCCCGCTTTTAGTGGCCCGTGAGATAGAGCCGTGGCAGGGAGATAAAGCCGGCGAATTGTCTTGGATGGGATGTGAAAATTCTGTGCAGCGAATATTTCGAAACATAAAACCCGAGGGCATCCGGAACCCCATGTGGGAGGGGCTTGCCCCCTTCCCACATTTACTGTGCTTACTCCAGTGGGAGTGGAGCGATCAGATCCGCACGTTACCGCGCGGCCCGGCGATTGCCCAAATGATCAGGCCCAGTACCGGCAGCAACAGGATCAGCAGGATCCAGAGCACTTTGGCCCCGTTGCTCGCGCCGCTTTTGAACACATTGATGATCGCCCAGATATCCAGCGCGAGGATGATCAGCCCGATCAAGCCATTAAAAGTGGAACCCATGGTGTCGCTCCTAAGTGAGGTCATGCACTTGTAGGATAGTCAGCCCTGGCCGGGGGTTCCGTTTTATTTCAGACGTGCACGGCGACCTTCAGGGCCTCCAGGGACGGCTCGGCCTTGATCCCGACTTCGGCGCACAACGCCAGCACGCGCGGCAGGTCATTGCCATACACCAGCACGGCCTGGATTTCGTCATCGAGCAACTGGCTGAAGTCGAGCAGCACATAGCCGCCGTCTTCCGGGCTCAGGGCGCTCATCTGGATCTGGATGCGATTGAGCGCGGTCAGGTCTTCGGTCTTGGCCAGTTGCTTGGGCTTGAGGTTGAACGCCACACCCGGGCCGAATGACGCGACGATCTGTGCAAACAGATCGGCATAGGTGTCGGCCTGGAACAGCACCGTGTCCGGCAGGCTGCCGACCACCACCCACTCGCCCAAGGGAATCGGGAACGTGTCGTCGTAGTTGATATCCGGGTTGGCTGCCAGAAATGCGACAGGGTCGGCGTAGGCCTGGGCGGCTTCCTCGGCGATGCGCGCGACCTCGTCCTCGCCCATGACCCCGGCGCTGATTTTGCTGATAAGTTCGACGAGGGCGGTTTTCATGGGGCGATCCTGTAGCGGGCTGGTTTTTGAGGGCGCAAAGCCTACACCAGTTTCTGCAACTGCGCCGCCGTATCCATCGCGCCCATGGTCTGCGCAGCGGCCAGCGCGGTCGCGCCCTGGGCATCGGTGGTCTTGGGGTTGGCGCCCTGGCCGAGCAGGTAGTCGACCATTTCGACGCGGTTGAACATTGCCGCCATCATCAGCGCGGTGCGGCCATCGGACGATGCGGCTTCGATCGGCGTACCGCCTTCGATCAGCGCCTTGACCACCGGCAGGTTGCCCTTGAACGCCGCGCCGGCAATCGGCAGTTGGTTCTTGTCGTTGGCGATCAGCGGGTCGGCCTTGAACTCCAGCAACACTTTCACGGCTTCGACATGCCCGTGGTAGGCCGAGAGCATCAGCAAGGTGTCGCCATTGTGGTTACGAAAGTTGGCCGGCAAGCCCTTGGCCAGCAACGCGGCGAGCATGGCGGCGTCGCCCTTGCGGGCCACGTCGAACACTTGCTCGGCAAATTCGGCGGCTTCGTCTTCGGTCATTTGTTTGGGCTGGTCTGACATGTGCGGCTCCTTGTCTGGTGTGCTTTATAGGCGCCCAGTGTCACGAGGGAGTTCCCCGCTGTCATGGCTTTTTTGTCAAAAGCCCCCATAGGCACAATCAATAGCGGAACTGCCCGCCCTGGATCTGCGCGAGCAACTGCCCGGTCACCGGCACGTAGCAATCCGACCCCGGCAGCCAGGCGAAGACCGGGTCATTGCCGGCCTTGTCCGGGTCGAACGCCTCCTCCTTGAGTCGCACTTTCTGATATTTGAAGGTCCCGGTGGTTTCCATCTTCACCTTGATCCGCAGGAACAGCGGCACCGCATAATGCGGCAACTGGCCGTGGGCGAATTGCAGCAGCTCGCGCATATCAAGTGCGGCCAGGGATTCGCTCGGGGTGATGGCAACCATGCCCGCACGGCCATTGGTGTTTTCGATCTCGACGCCGTAGGCCACCACTTCGGCGATCTGCGGGTGTTGCAGCAGGACGTTCTCGACCTCGGTGGTGGAAACGTTTTCCCCTTTCCAGCGGTAGGTGTCCCCCAACCGGTCGACGAATTGCGCGTGGCCAAAGCCGATGCTGCGCAACAGGTCGCCGGTGTTGAAGTAGCGGTCGCCTTTCTCAAACACGTCGGTAAGGATCACCTTGCGGTTCTTCTCCGGGTCGGTGTAGCCGTCAAAGGGCGACTTATCATCGATCCTGGCCAGCAACAGGCCCTGCCCGCCGGTTTGCACCTTGCGCATGAAGCCGTCGCTGCCGCGGATCGGCTCGCCGCTGTCGTGGGCGTAGTCCACCAGCGCCCAGTGCTGCAGGCAAAAACCGATGGTGTTGTCGAAATTCAGCACGTTGGTAAAACCGATGTTGCCATCGCTGGCCGCATACAGCTCGCAGATATGCGCCACGCCATAGCGCGCCTTGAACTGCGCCCACACGCCGGGGCGCAGGCCATTGCCGACCATCTTGGTTACGCGGTTATCACGGTCGTGGTCGCCGGGCGGCTGGTCGAGCAGGTAACGGCACAACTCCCCCACGTATCCCAGGGTGGTGGCCTTGTATTTGCGCACGTCATCCCAGAACTGGCTGGCGCTGAACTTGCGGCGAATGGCGAAGCCCGATGCGCCGACAATCGCCGAACCCCAGCACACGCTTAGCCCGGTGGCATGGTAGAGCGGCAAGGTGCAGTACAGGACGTCATCGGCGCCCATGTCGAGGGCGATGCTGCCGAAGCTCACGGCGGTTTTGGTCCAGCGCCCGTGTTTCATGATGCCGGCCTTGGGCAAGCCGGTGGTGCCGGAGGTGTAGATATAGAAGCAGGGGTCGTTGAAGGAGATCTGCGCGGTGCTGGCGGGGTTGTCCGGCGAGCGCTCGGCACTCGCGGCCAGCAGGTCGACATACCCCTCGGGCATCGCACTCGCCTGCTGCTCGGCGACAAACCAGGTGCGCTGCGCCTCGATCTGCACCTGCCCGCGCACCGACTCATACGCGTCGACCAATTCTGCCCCCACCACAATCGCCACCGGGCTCACCAGGTTCAGGCTGTGCACCAGCGCGCCTTGCGTTTGTGCAGTATTGAGCATCGCGCAGATACCGCCGACTTTGGCCACGGCCAGCACGTTCAGCAGCAGTTCGGGGCGATTCTCGATAAACAGCGCCACCACATCGCCTTTGCCGATGCCCTGGGCCTGCAGGTGATGGGCGATGCGGTTGGCGCGCGCATTGGCTTCCCGGTAGCTGAGCATCTGGTCGCCGTAAAGCAAGGCCGCGCCGTCCGGGTTGCGCAGGGTCGCTTGCTCAAAGTGCCATCCCAGGCCGCAGGGTTGCGTGGGGTCTGTCACATTCGCAGCGCGCATGCCACGCACCACCCGCGGCAGGGCCCGAACAATGTCGGGCACCTTACGCAGCATCATGCCCCAAGTGATCATGTCGCTTTGCGGATGGCTCATGGCGCAACGTCCTTTTTCTTATTCTTTGTGATCCAGAAACGCCGGAATCCCCTGATGGGAAGACCGAAACGCTTGGCTGGAAAATACGTCAGCCGTTCTCGGGCTGTACACGCGGGATTTGAAAAGTTTTGTATCCCGGGGCGCGAATACCGAAAAAGGGAATTTAGCGGCCCGCAAGCAGTCTTTAAAAATAAGGGCACGCCCATTTTGCTGGTTCGAACAACGCAAAATGCAGGATGCATGATGGCCATTCATGCAAATTGCACGAAAACGAAAATTGGTTTATTTTTTAAGTTGCTGATTTATAACGATATTTTCGATAAACAATAGCTGGCACAATCACTGCACCTATCACTCCATGCTTGCCAACTTGAGCCAACGGAGCTGATAGACATGAGCCTGATCCAAGATAAATTCGCTTCAGTATTCTCCCAATACGACGTCACCACCCAGCCCCGTCCAGACGGCGGCATCCTGTTGACCTTGCGAAACAGCGAAGGCAAACAGGTCAAACGTTCCATCTCTTACCAGCAGTTGCACACTGCCGACCAACTGACTTGGGTCATCAGCGCTATTCGCCGCGACTTGGCAGAACAAGCCAGCGAGTTGCCGCAAATTTCGATGCTGCAAAGCCAAAACCGCTTTGCCCTGCCGACTTACCATTCGGCATAAGTAACCGACACAAAAAAAGGGCCGCGACGCCATTCAGCGT
>NZ_JBAWDE010000324.1:0-24460 GCF_049590575.1 Pseudomonas sp. | reverse complement strand
TCAAGTTCATCGCGAACCGTCGTCTGTCGCAGATTGGGCTGAAGGAAGAGTATCCGGGGACGACTAACCCGTTCCCTTGGATGAGCGAGATTATGGATTTGAAGAAAGAGAAGAATTTCTTTGAGACTCGTGTGATTGAGTATCAGACCGGTGGGGCGTTGAGCTGGGATTGATTACTTAGCCAAGTGAAACTGGAAAGCCCTGACACGTTCAGGGCTTTTTTATGTGCTCAGTGTTCGGAACAAGACTCTTCATACGTGAAGATCATCACCAACGGGCTGATGGGAATTTCAATACTGAATAGCCTCGTCCGCCGGTGCCTAAGAAACTGCCAACGTAGAGGCCAGCCTCACTCACGCAGACAAAAATCCGCTCGACCTAAATTCGTGCGAAATTCATGCTTCATTGAGGCTACGCAAGTTGGAGTTTCTCAAATCCATCCTCTCCATTGGGCTTTGGCCATCCCGAAAACCACGTAGAGCTCATAGGAAACGCCTAGCCAATATCTGCTCGACTTGTCGACTACTAAGAACACAGTCAAACGCGAACCGCCTATCGCTATCGTTTTCACTCGCCATGATCTTCACCCACATGCCCTCCTTTTAGAAAACCAACCGTGGTTCTGCGCTCGTGATCTTGGACGTATGATGAGGTGTTATCTGGATGAACGAACGACTCGTAAGCTCGATGACGATCAGCGACAAAATCTAACGCTGTTGTTCCAAGGTTAACCAGAACAAATGCTGAGCAGCTAGGATTACGACGCATCACCGGATTGGAAGTGCAAATGCGTGAGCCAACATCCCAAAAAACATAACCCATTCAATAGATGGATAACTTACAAGCAGGTCAGGCCTATATCCCAAAAACAAAAATTGATCATACTGGATAACATCCATATAAGAAACCACGAAAAAACCATTAACAAGCAGACAAGCATACAACTTTATATAACCTAGCTTATCTCCAGAAAATCTCATCTTCAGAAAATAAGCAAACACGACACCACCCATCACGAACACCCACATCCAAAAGACGATCATTAATTGATACCCACTCGACCAAAACCAATAGAGGTCACCAATCAAAACCACCACCGAAGCTCTCTTTCGACGGGCCATGCAAAAACATGAATATAACCGCAGAAAAAAGCAATCCATTCGATGAACGGATACTCTAAAATTATGTCCGGCCTATACCCCAACACGGGAAAAACTTGAAGCTTCATAATAAAAAAATAGATCATCGCAAACAAAAAATTAAACACGATGCAAATTATGAACCTTATCCCGAACCATTCCCACAAATGCGCTCCGGAGAAGCGTATTCTCAGAGTGAAAGCACAAAGCAATCCCCATAATGCAAACAATGGAAACGTCATAACAAACCACCCGGTCAATTCAAGTCTCCATTTTTACGCGAAAACCACCACTTGACCTTTCTCCCCACCGGAATAGCCATCGCATGGGCAAAAATACAGAAAAACGTAAACCAACCTACAAAAATACAATCATAGAAAATATCTGGACGATAACCCAACAACCAAAACTCGTCATACTTAATCATTTTTATATACATAGCAATGAACACTGAATTTATAAAAACCCCAACATAAATCTTTACCTCACTAATATTAACACCCGATAGCTTGGCCTTCAGATAAAAAGCAAAACAGACACCGAGAACTTCCAAGATAAAAATGAGCAAACACATTACTCTCTCGCATCATTGAGCAATTGATCCACAGTCAGCACACCGGCCCCTATCTCAGCAGCTCTTGAGCCAGGTCCCATTTTTTGATACCCCCTGATGTAGTCAGAACGGATATATCTAAATAAGCGCCAAGAGTCAGGTTTCAACACTAGCCTCATGGCACCGTAGCCAGACATTGCCAGATCTACGACTCCATAACCCTTATCCCCAAGTGCTTCATTTCCTCCGAACTCTACAGCTGCCTTTTGATAAAGCTTCCTTACCGGGCCCTTTGTATTTGAATGCTCCTCCCATAAGTTATGACCATTCTCATACATATTATTGGCCCCATGCGCCATAATCGGGATGCCCGCCAGCACGCAAAGCGTTCCGACTGAGGCATAGCAAATCCCTGCACCTGTCGCAAATTGAAGCGCCCCCGCGATAACGCCGACACCTTTCCTTGCCACCTCCAAAGACTGATTCATCAAGTCTTTTTGTTCGTTCTTTATTTCCAGCAAGCCTTGATCAACACTCTTCTTGCCTTCCTCGACCTCCCTAACAATACTCCGAGCGTAATAAGCCACTTCCCGATTGAACTGCAACCGAACAATTCCATTTTTAATATGGCGAGCACTTATCGTACATGCTTGATTAGTCAAGTACGCACCCGCCTGACTAACCATCCAGATATCGTGAAACGTCGGATTATGTTTTTTCTTTTCAACAGTCACCGACCCGCCTCCCAAGTGCTGAAACCACTTGTTCCGGCTTGATGGTGGGTCCAGATAATTTCCCGATATTGAAGCGCAACATACTCTTGTGCCTCGGCATCAATATGCAGAACTGAATGTGGCACGTCGACAGTGAGGTCGGTAATGATGCAGCCTCGAATATCGACGCTGTAGTATTTTTCGTGCCAACCCGTTTGGGCGATACGGTAAAAATTGATGACACAATTGAGCTCTTCCCTATTGGAAAGCGCTACCGCCAGTAAAGGAGATGATTTGTCGATGTTTTTGGTGATAGCAATCGGGCCATGACTCGACGCCCTGACGTTGCCCCTGTTTGCCATATTGTGGTGGAAGGACAGGACCATTATCTCGTCGCGGTGCCCGTCCTGGCACTTGTTGCCTATAGAGTCCTGAGTCGAACAGCTCGCAGAGATCAGGCCCTGGGATTTGCCGCTGATAGTCATGTATCCATGATTTGCCATAAGGTTAACGCCTTGTAGTTTTTGGCATTTACCATACGAGAAACAGCAAATAGGAAATATCGGAAGTTTCCCTTTAAACGGTATGAGTTTTACGTAGGAAAACTAACCTTCAATAGGACAGTTGAGCCTCTGGGTATGCGGTACGAACCACGTCCTTTACGTATGAATGGACCTGCTGGTGCACTCGGAAATACCAACCTCTAGCTCCGAGGTAGTAAACTCCATCGGCTACGAACGCGTAGACTGCCGCGCACGTAAAAAACTGCGCTCAGGGCATGCCCCATCTACATCAAGCCGGGCATCCACCTGAACCCGATAGGCTAACGCCAGTCAGAACGCTATGAACCCGCTCCACCAAGATCAAGGACACCCCGTGAACCCAGACATGCTCGAAGCCGGCCCTGCAGGCGCCAAAGTACTTTCCGTCTTTGACTTCGACGGCACCTTGACCCATCACGACAGTTTCGTGCCATTCCTCAAGTTTGCCTTTGGCACCGGCGAGTTTTATGGCCGGATGGTCAAGCTGGCGGTGCCTGGGCTGCGGTTTTTGCTGCGGCAGATCAGTCGGGATGAGTTGAAGGCGCAGTTGATTCGCACCTTTATGACGGGGGTGGAGAAGGCGTGGGTGCAGCAGAAGGCCGAGGAGTATTGCCAGCGTAATTGGGCGCGGTTGATGCGCCCGGCTGGGGTGCTTTCAGTGGAGCAGGAGTTGGGCTCGGGGGCGGTGGTCACGCTGTGTTCGGCGTCGCCGGCGTTGGTGTTGCAGCCGTTTGCGAATCGGCTGGGGATCAAGTTGATTGGCACTGAGCTTGAGGTGGTCGACGGGGTGTTGACGGGCAAGCTCACGGGGAATAATTGCCGCTGTGAGAACAAGGTGCTGCGCCTTGAGGCGGTGTATGGGGATTTAGGCGAGTATCGGCTGCGGGCTTGGGGCGATACGCGTGGGGATCGGGAGTTGTTGGCGGCGGCGCAGGATGCGCATTTTCGGCATTTTCATGTGAAGAAAAAGCGGGCTCGGTTGCAGCGGTGATGCGGGTGGGTGGGGTCGGCAGGTGGACCGAGACGATCCCATCGCAGCCTCGCTGGGGCTCGACAGCTCCCACATTTGGGCTTTGTCGGCTCATTGATGAGTGTTCGGCGCGGTTTATGTTGCGACTTTCAGGTCTACGCCCAGGGCTGTGGCGAAGGCTTTTACCATCGGACTGCGTGGGGCGTTGTGGCGCAGGATCAGGTTGAAGGCGGTGCTCAGGAGGACTTGCTCCGGGCACAGTGCGCGCAGGCGCCCTTCCCTTACCAGGGGCGCGGCGTAGTGTTCCGGCAGGAAGCCTAAGAAGCGGCCGGTGAGGATCAGGATGGCAACGGCTTCAACCTGTGAGGCTGAGGCAGATTGGCTGTCGTAGTTGACGAAGTTGGCCTTGTCGCGATGGATCGCATACCGATGGTTGACCACTTCGTATTGGCGCAGCACGTCGGGCGTGATGTCGCTCGCGTTGAACAGCGGATGTCCTACGGCGCAATAGGCGTGGGCTTTTTCTTCGTACAACGCAAAGTAGTCGAATTCTTCGCGACGCTGGTACACCGGGACGATGCCGACGATCAGCCGCCCTTCCACCACGCCGCGCTCAACTTCGTCCAATTGCGACGCATGTAAGCGCAATCTAATCTTTGGCGATTCGCTGTGTAATTTACCCAACGCGGTAATCAGCGGCGAATTAACGTCGGAGACGGTGTTATCAATAACCCCCACACTAAGGTCGCCGATGAGTTCGTTTTGCGCCGAACTAAGCTTGTCGCGAAAACTGTCTACCGAGGTAAATAACTCGATGGACGCTTGATACACCAACTTGCCTTCTTCGGTCAGGCCGAAGCCTTCCCTGCCCCGAGTACACAGGCGCATGCCGATGCGAATTTCGAGGTCGGAGATCTGTTTGCTGATGGCCGCCAGGCCCACGTTCAGCTCGTTTTGCGCGGCGCTGAAACCTCCTGCTTCGACCACAGCCATGAACACGCGCAGCAATTTGAAGTCCAGCCCGCTGAGTTGCAGGGGCGGTCGTGTGCCGGGTTTTGGCGGTATGTTTCCAGAAGTGGAAAGTGGGGTTTCCATAATACGCGTTGACCTCTAGTGCCATATTCAACAGGCTTTGACCCAGTCCTTGAACATAGCCAGGCGGCGATAATGAACATAAACAACCGCCCTTGGCAACCTTGAATACGGCGCGTCAGACGCTGGTTCAGCCTAGTTGAAAACCTCTTTTTACTGCCTCCGACTCTTCTAAAAACAAGCGTGAGGAATACCCATGTCTCAGCCCACCGACCGCCTTTGGGGCGCTCGATTCAAGACCGGCCCGTCTGCTGCATTAGCCGCGTTGTCGCGTTGCCCTGAGCGCTATTTCCGCCTGACGCCCTACGACCTGGCCGGCTCCCGTGCCCATGCCCATGAGCTACAGCGCGCCGGTTTGTTGGATGAGTCGGAAACCCTGCGCACCGTCGAGGCCCTGGACCGTATTGGTGAAGACTTCGCCGCCGGCCGCCTGCATCCAACCCTGGATGACGAGGACGTGCACACCTTTATCGAACGCGTATTGACCGAGCGCCTGGGCGCCTTGGGCGGCAAGCTGCGCGCCGGGCGTTCGCGCAATGATCAGACCGCGAATGACCTGCGCCTTTTCCTACGCGACCACGCGCGCACCATCACCACCGAAGTGTTGGGTTTGCAGCAGGCATTGGTCGAGCAGGCCGAGCAGCATGTGGAAAGCATCTGCCCGGGGTTTACGCACTTGCAGCAGGCGCAACCGATTGTGTTCGCCCACCACTTGTTGGCTCACGCGCAATCGATGTTGCGCGATGTGCAGCGCCTGGTGGATTGGGATGCGCGCACGGCGTTGTCGCCACTCGGCGCTGCGGCGATGGCCGGCTCGGCGATTGCGCGCCAACCGGAGCATTCGGCCAAGGAAATGGGCTACACCGGGCCGTGCGAAAACTCCATCGACGCCGTCGCCAGCCGTGACCATGTGGCGGAGTTCCTGTTTGTGGCGGGCATGCTCGGGGTGAATATTTCGCGGCTGTCGGAAGAGTTTTGCCTATGGTCTTCGCGCCAGTTTCGCTGGGTGGTGCTGGACGATGCCTACGCCACCGGCAGCTCGATCATGCCGCAGAAAAAGAACCCGGACATTGCCGAACTGGCGCGGGGCAAGGCTGGACGTTTGATTGGCAACTTGACCGGGTTGATGTCGACGCTCAAATCACTGCCGCTGTCGTACAACCGCGACTTGAGTGAAGACAAACACAGCGTGTTGGACAGCGTCGACACCTTGCTGCTGGTGCTGCCGGCGATGGCCGGCATGGTCGCGACCATGACGGTTCAAGTGCAAGAGCTGCGGCGTCAGGCGCCGATGGGCTTCACCCTGGCGACTGAAGTGGCGGATTGGTTGGCCACGCGGGGTGTGCCGTTCAAGGAAGCGCATGAGATTACCGGCGCCCTGGTGCAAGCCTGTGAGAAGCATGAGATTGAGTTGTGGGAAGCCTCGCCGGCGATGTTGGCGCAGGTGGATGCTCGGCTGCGGCCCGAGGTGCGGGACTGCCTGACCCTGGAGGCGGCGATTGCGGCGCGCAGTGGTTGGGGTGGGACGGCGCCGGAGCGGGTTCGAGAGCAGATTGGGCGGTTGAAGACAGCCTTGGCTGAGCAGCAGAAATGGGCTGAGCGTTATCAAGGATTCAGGATTTAAATCTGCGGTGTGAGGGCTGGCGTCTTCGCAGGCAAGCCAGCTCCCACATTTGATCGGGTTTCAACAGTTGGACCGAGTACAGCGGTAGTCGCTTTTTTGGAGAATCACCATGAACCAAACCCCGGCGGAGCGCTTGGAAGCCGAGCGCAAGTTGTCCGAGAACCAGTTCGATATCACACAGTACGAGCACGTGCCGCGCCGCTATTACGGGCGGATGTTTTTTGCCACGTTGATCGTGATCGCCCTGGCCGCGTTGTTGCGCGCCTTTGCCAATGGCCAGATTGAATGGTCCTACATCGGCCAGTTCCTCACGTCTGAGGCCATCCTGTGGGGCCTGGTGAACACCATTGTCATGTCGATCCTGGCGATGGCGCTGGGCGTGGTGATCGGCGTGATCACGGCGATCATGCGCATGTCGGCCAACCCGATCCTGCGCTATGTGGCCATCACCTACACCTGGCTGTTTCGCGGCACGCCGCTGATTTTGCAACTGTTGCTGTGGTTCAACCTGGCGCTGATTTTCCCGGTGATCGCGATTCCCGGCGTGTTCAGCATCGACACCGTCGACCTGATGACGCCGTTCGTGGCCGCCCTGCTCGGCCTGAGTATCAACCAGGGCGCCTACACCGCCGAAGTGGTGCGCGCCGGGCTGCTGTCGGTGGACACCGGCCAATACGAAGCGGCCAAGTCGATCGGCATGCCGAGCCTGCAGGCGCTGCGTAGGGTCATTCTGCCGCAGGCGATGCGCGTGATCATTCCGCCTGTAGGCAACGAGTTCATCAGCATGGTGAAAATGACCAGCCTGGCCAGCGTGATCCAGTACTCGGAGCTGCTGCACAACGCGCAAAACATCTACTACGCCAACGCCCGGGTCATGGAGCTGCTGATTGTCGCCGGCATCTGGTACCTGGCGGTGGGGACTGTTCTTTCATTCGGCCAAAGCCGCCTCGAGCGTCGTTTTGCCCGCGGCGCCGGCAAGCGTTCGTAAGTTTGGGTTGAGGAGATTTGCCCCATGAGAAGCATCGTCAAGGCCGTCAACCTGAACAAGTATTACGACGAGTATCACGCGCTGCGCGACATCAATATCGAGGTCAAGCAAGGCGAAGTCATGTGCATCATCGGCCCGTCCGGGTCGGGTAAAAGCACGCTGCTGCGCTGCGTCAACCAGCTGGAAAAAATCGACAAGGGCGGCCTGTGGGTCGACGGCGAACTGGTGGGTTACCGCGTCGTCGGCAACAAGCTGCACGAGATGAATGAAGCGCAGATCGCCCGCCAGCGTTTGGCCACCGGCATGGTATTCCAACGCTTCAATTTGTTCCCGCACATGACGGTGTTGCAGAACATCATCGAAGGCCCGGTGCAGGTGCTCAAGCGCTCGCCCAAGGAAGCCATCGAAGATGCGCTGGAACTGCTGGCCCGCGTCGGCTTGGCGGACAAGCGCAATGCCTACCCGGTGGAATTGTCCGGCGGGCAGCAACAGCGTGTGGCGATTGCCCGGGCGTTGGCCATGCGCCCCAAGCTGATGCTGTTTGACGAACCCACGTCAGCCCTCGACCCGGAGCTGGTAGGAGAAGTGCTGTCGGTGATGCGCGATTTGGCCACCACCGGCATGACCATGATCGTGGTCACCCATGAGTTGGGCTTCGCCCGCGAAGTGTCCAACCGCATGGTGTTTATGGATGCCGGCCAGATTGTGGAAGCCGGCAGCCCTGAAGAAATTCTAATAAGCCCACAAAACCCGCGCACCCAAAGCTTTATTTCTGCCGTTCGCACTTAACTAAAAAACTAACGAGAACGCCCCCATGAAAAAATTGTTTATCCCAACGTTGCTCGCAGGCCTGATGGCCTCCTCGTGTGTATTCGCGGCATTGCCGGCGGCAATCAAGGACAAGGGTGAGATCAGCGCGGCCATCGTGCCGAACTACCCGCCCATGGATTTCAAGGACACCGCCACCAACACACTCACGGGCCTGGACTTCGACCTCGGCAACGCCCTGGCCGAGCGCCTGGGTGTGAAGATCAAGTGGCAGGAAACCGGCTTCGAGCAGATGCTCAGCGGCCTGACCACCAAGCGTGTCGACATTGTGCTGTCGGGCATGAGCGACACCGCCGAACGCCAGAAGGCCGTGACCTTTGTCGACTACTTCACCAGCGGCCCGCAGCTGTACACCTTGGCCAAGCGTGAAGACCTCAAGGAATTGACTGACCTGTGCGGTAAAAAAGTCGGCACCAGCCGCCGTACCACCTGGCCGTCGGAAATCGCCGCGTGGAGCAAGGAAAACTGCGAAGCAGCAGGTAAGCCGGCGATCGTGGTGATCGGTACGGAAGGCTCGGCGGACGCACGAGCTCAGTTGCAGCAGAACCGCCTGGATGCGGCGATGCAGGGCAGCGAGACAATTCCTTACCTGATGTCGCTGGACAAGGGTAAGTACAAGCCGGTGGGCCTGGCGCTTTCCAAGCAGTTCACGGGTCTGGGGATTGAGAAGAGCAACACGGAGCTGGTCACGGCGATCAGTGAGGCGTTGCAAGGCATGATTGATGATGGGACGTACGGCAAGATCCTGAAGAAGTGGGATCTGGAGCAAGGGGCGGTCGAGAAGATCACCATCAATGCCGGCCAGTAACAACACGGTCTGAAAATATGGGAGGGGGCAAGCCCCCTCCCACATTTGATCGGTGTTGTCATCAAGCACTAAATAGGACGCTCGCCCCACCGTGGCCACCTACTCCCTGGTAATCCGCCGCCTGATGATCTGCTCGGTGACCATCGTGGTCAGCCGCGCCATGACCAGCCCCTTGCTGGCCTTGCTGTTGAGTACCCGCCTGGGCCTCAACCAGCAGGATATCGGGCTGCTGATGGGCATTGCCGTCTTTATCGCCACGTTGCTCGGCCTGTACGGTGGCTACATCATCGACCGCCTGGAGAAGCGCAAACTGCTGATCCTGGCCATGCTCTCCAGCTCCATCGGTTTTCTGTTGCTGACCTTTGCCAGCAACCTTTACCTCACCACCCTGACCCTGGTGATCACCGAAGCCGCTTCGGCGCTTTTCCTGATTGGCTCCAAGGCCATCATCAGCGAGAACCTGCCAGTAGGCGATCGCGCCAAGGTGTTTTCCCTGCGCTACACCCTGACCAACGTCGGCTACGCCACCGGCCCGATGGTGGGCGTGGTGATTGCCGGGCACCTGCCGTTGGCGCCATTCCTGATCGCCAGCGCCATCGCGTTTGGCAGCGTGTTCCTGATGATCGGCATCCCGCCGACCCAACGCGACGACAGCAACAAACCCTTGAGTTTCCTCAGCACCCTGCGCACGTTGCGCAGTGATCGCACGCTGATCCTGTTCACCAGCGGCAGCCTGCTGAGCACCATTGTCCACGGGCGCTACACCCTTTATCTGTCGCAATTTCTGCTGGTGGCCTACAAGCCCGCCGAAGCGCTGAAGATTTTGTCTGCGGTGCTGGCCTGCAACGCGATCACGGTGATTCTGATGCAGTACCAGATCGGCCGTTTTCTCAAGCGTGAACAATTGCGCCACTGGATCGTGCTGGGGACCGTGCTGTTTATTGCCGGGCTGATCGGCTTCAGTCAGGCGGACAGCCTGGCCACCTGGTGCCTGGCAATGTTCGTGTTCACCCTGGGTGAGATGATCATCTACCCTTCGGAATTCCTGTTTATCGACACCATCGCCCCCGACGCACTGCGCGGCAGCTATTACGGCGCGCAGAATCTGGCGGCGTTTGGCGGCGCCATGAGCCCGGTGATTTGCGGTTATCTGCTGATCAACGCGGCGCCGACCAGCATGTTCTATGCGCTCGGCGCATTGACCGCCGTGGGCGGCACCTTGTGTTTCTTGAGTGGACGGCGCGTAGCCAGCATGCCTCCTATCTGAATGAGGGAGCGGGCTTGCTCCGCCATTTTTTGATCTCCGTAACGGCGAAGTTTTGCGTACTATCCAGCCATTCATCTCACGGACCCGAGCCCCATGAAATTCGACACGGCCTACAGCCTGAGTCTCGATGACAAGCTGTCGATCTACGACGTACGGGACCTGAATTTCGACGAAACCAGCCCTTTCGACTCCGACAAGGACAGCTTCCTGTGCCCCAACGATGAATGCCGCGTGGCATTCGATACGGGCAATGCGCTGAGTACGTTCAACGCAAAGAACGTCAACTATCAGCGCACACCACACTTCAAGAACAAGACCAGTACCCGGCATATCGATGGTTGCCGCTATGCCAGCACGCACAAGACCGGAACCGGTGAAAGTGATGACGAGCGCGAGGAAAATTTCCCATCGGAATTGGTACTGACGCGCCGTCAGTACCCACGCCAGACGCCAGCGGCAGGCAACCAGAAAAGCGTCCTACAAGACCCTACTAAAGTGCCCTCAGTCCGTACCGGCTCATCCCACAGCACAAGTGACACAACCCCGGACAAAACCAGCGTGTTCGCCCACCCGGTGGAATGCTATGTGTCGAATATCGACGACAAGGACAAGCTCAAGGCAATGCCGCTGAAGATCGGCGAGCACACCGCGACCTACTGGAGCTTTTTCAAGAAAATCGAGTACCTGCAAGACAACAAGGGCCTGATCTACTGGGGCAAGATCAAGGCAATCAAGGACTACACCAGCAGCTTTCGCATCGACTTCGAAAAGAAAGTGTGGCTCGACAAAAAGCCCTATTCGGTCAATGTCTACCTGAGCAAAAAACTCATTGAGAACTACCGCAAGCGCCAGGCGTTCCTGGAGCAGATCAAGGCGGCGGTGGACAGTGAACGGTCGTTGTATTGCTTCTTCTACGGCGTAACCCCGGCGTTGCAACAGGTGCCGAGCAAGAAGAACCCCGAGCAGACATTCGGGGTGTTCAGCGCGAACATAGAAAACCTCGATCACCTGATTATTCGCGAGGCGCCGGGGGTTGAATGAGGGCGAGCTGAAACGCTATCGAAAAAATCCAGTTGATGAGCGGTACAAACAACTGTACAAAAACACAGTATAGTTTGCCTTCCCCCGTCGAACCCTGGAGAAACCCCATGTCCTCCCTGGCAATGAGCTCTTTCGTAGATCAGCAGATCGTCCTGCACCAATTCACCGCCAAACACAGCGTACAGGCCCGCGCAATGCTGGGCTGGAGCCGCGAAGAGCTGGCCCGCCTGGCCGGCGTGACGGCGGATGCGGTTCAACAATTCGAAAGCCAAGGCGACGTGGGTGATGAAACCCGCCTGGCATTGGCGTTTCGGCTGGAAGCTGAAGGGCTGGTGTTCTTCCCGGGGTTTGCGCCGGGCTGGGGCATGAGTGTGCGCCGGTTTGACAACCACCCAAGTGAACCCGCCGCGCAAAGCATCATGTCTCGGCTGATGGGCTCCACTTCAGTATCACTTGATTCACCGACGCCTCAACCAAATGGTGCGTAGCGTGTGGGGCTACTTGCCGTTGCGGGCATTGCGATACTCCCGAACCAGCGTTGTCAGCGAGTCCTTGGACCAGCGTGCGCCGTAGAACAACAGCGTTGCGCCGTCTTCCAATGGCTCGCTCAAGACGGGATAGCCGCTCCAGCACGCCGCATGAAACGCAGCGGTGCGGCTGTCGGACACCAAGGCGTCCAGGCGATATCCGCTCATATGCTCATCAATTTCATTGCGCGTACGCAGGTTGAATTGCACGGTTTCATCGACTCGCTGTGCTGGCACGGGCACCAATTGTGCGCCGGCCCGGCGCAAGATGCCCAGCGCGCCCAGGAAGGCTCTGCTGTACTCGATCGGCAACTTACGGTTGCCCTGCACAAAGTGCTCGGCAAACCCTATACGCCTGCCGGCCAACACCTTGTCTGGCATGAAAGTCGTGTTGTTCTGCACCAGCGGCACCTCCACCATCACCTCACCCGTAGGGTCGATGCCACTCAAGGCAATCAATGACAATGAAGGATCACGCTGGGGTTTCAGAGGCAGAGCCGGGGCGTCATACCCAGGAATCGGGGCGCCGACTTTGAGGGGCGTATCAGAGCGGGGATTAACACCAAACTCGATACCGCGAGGGCTGTCCTCAAGAACGCGCGCAAGAGCTGCCGTCTCCAGGGGCTCGGGCACCGAGGGCCTCACCGAGAAGGGTAAAACCCCGTGCCAGATCTTGTTAATTTTTTCGTCCATAAGACCCCCTCAAACATAACGTTTCGAGGATCATCGCACCCTTGACTGGCGCTTGTCGCAGCTCGGAAACAGCTTGAAACTTCCTTTTTCCAATAGCGCGGTGATCAGCTGGCAAGGTGCTCTTGCGCGCCGTGATTCTCCACCTCGAGCCACCATGGGTAGCCACGTTCCGGCTGGTTCAAGCTGAAGGCTTGCCCCATCGGCGGCGTGGTAATCGACACGTTGCGCTCCCAGGCCAGGGCCATAATGCGGTCAAAGGGCTCGTGCCAGGCATGGAACGCAAGATCGAACGTGCCATTGTGAATCGGCAGCAGCCAGCGGCCTTTGAGGTCGATATGCGCCTGCAGGGTTTGTTCGGGTTGCATGTGCACATGCGGCCAGTCGACGTTGTAGGCGCCGGTCTCCATCAACGTCAGATCGAACGGCCCGTATTGTTCGCCGATGCGTTTGAAACCGTCGAAGTAGCCGGTATCGCCACTGAAAAAGATCCGCCGTGCGCCGTCGATCATCACCCAGGAACACCACAGGGTCTGGTTGGCATCAAACAGGCCACGCCCGGAAAAGTGCTGCGCTGGCGTGGCGACAAAACGCATGCCGTCCACCTCGGTGCCTTGCCACCAATCCAGCTGCCGGACTTTGTCGGCAGCCACGCCCCACTTGATCAAAAGGTCGCCCACGCCCAGCGGCGCAAGAAAATAGCGGGTCTTGTCGGCCAATTGGACGACAGCCTTATGGTCAAGATGGTCGTAGTGGTTGTGGGAAAGAATCACCGCCTCCAGCGGCGGCAGCTCTTCGAGGCTGATGGGCGGCTGGTGGAACCGCTTGGGGCCAGCCCAACTGAACGGCGAGGCGCGCTCGGCAAACACCGGGTCGGTGACCCAGAACTTGCCGCGCATTTTCAGCAGTACGGTGGAATGCCCCAGGCGGAACACACTGTGATCGGGAGCGGCCAGAAGCTGCTCACGGGTCAAGGGTTGCACCGGGATATTCCCCACCGGGCGCGTGCTGCGCGGCTTGTTGAAAGCCATGTTCCAGAAAATACGCAAGGTCTTGCCAAAGCCGCCATGCTGCACCGGGGCGTCGTTGCTAAAGTGCCCCTGGTCCTGCTCGGCAGGCTTGAGCGCCGCAGGCGCAGGCTTGAGACGGGATGAAATCGTGGCCATTACCGGGTAACTCCTACGGTCCGCTCATAAGTTACACTGCACAGTGTAGTTTCTAGATTGCAACAAAATCCTGAACAAGTAAACTGCCGAGTGTAATTTTCCCTGAAGAGCCGAGCGCCATCCATGACTGCCCCTCAACGCCTCACCGACCGCAAACGCGAAGCCATCGTGGCCGCGGCTATCGCCGAGTTTCGGGCTAACGGGTTCGAGGTCACCAGCATGGATAAGATCGCCGCCACGGCCGGCGTGTCCAAACGCACGGTATACAATCACTTCCCCAGCAAAGAAGAGCTGTTTTCCGAGATTCTCCACCAGCTCTGGGCCAGCAGCGTCGCTCAACTCGACGTCAGCTATGCCAGTGACCGCCCGCTGCGCGAACAGTTGCGCGGGCTGCTCGAGGCAAAGATGAAGATGATGGCGGACGCCAACTTCCTCGATCTGGCCCGGGTTGCCATCGCCGCGACGATTCACTCACCGGAACGCGCGCAAGACATGGTCAACCGTCTGAGCAAGCGCGAAGAAGGTTTCACCCAATGGGTGCGCGCCGCCCAGGAAGACGGCCGCCTCTCGTGCACCGACCCGGCATTTGCCGCCCACCAGATACAAAGCCTGCTCAAGGCGTTTGCGTTCTGGCCGCAAATTACTCTGGGCCAACCTCCCCTGGACGCCACCAGCCAGGCCGGCGTAATCGAGTCGGCCATCGACCTGTTCCTGGCCGGCTATGAAGTCACCTCGCCTCACCTGCTGTAAGCACTGTTGTATAAGCGACATTCCAGGTCGTTTTTGACGCTTTTGCCCTCTGTTCTGCGCAAATGGCCTGGAAGGCCACTGATTATTCCCACGCGAATAACTGACAATATTCACCGGTATTATCCGATCGACGGCTAATCCTGCGAACGCGTGCCGTCGTATCTGCAAAAGAGCTGACCCGGGAATTATGGAAAACAGACAAGGCAAAGGGCTTTCGTTTGCCAGGCGTATCTACAGGCCAAGAATCATTGGCGCGGCCATGTGCTGTATCAGCGTGATTGCGGCCCTGTACCCGCTGGCAATGCCTGGCTGGATCTGGGCGTTGCTGCTGATCAATGGTTTTGTCTGGCCGCACCTGGCGTATCAGCTGGCAACCCGCGCCAAATTCCCCTACAACGCCGAGCGGCGCAACCTGGTGTTTGACGCCTTGTTCAGCGGGTTCTGGGCTGCCACGCTGCAGTTCACGCCCTTGACCACCGTGACCCTGCTGTCGATGGTCGCCATGAACAACGTCGCCGCCGGCGGCAAGCACCTGCTGATACAGGGCGCGCTGGCCCAAGTTATCGGCATGGCCCTGGCCGGCTCGCTGTTTGGGCTGCATTTCAACCCCAGCGTCAGCCTGGTCCAGGTTTACGCTTGCCTGCCCATGCTGACCCTGTACCCGATGGCCATCGGCATGGTCTGCTATCAGTTGGCGATCAAGCTGTCGGAGCACAAACGCGCCCTCAGCGCCCTGAGCCGCATCGACAGCCTCACCGGCCTGCTCAACCACGGCTCCTGGAAAGACCTGCTGCACCTCAAGTTCCACAAGTGCCAGCAGCAAAAAAGCCACGCCACCATCGCGCTGATCGATATCGATCACTTCAAGCAGATCAACGATACCCACGGCCATATCGTCGGGGACGCAGTACTGCGGCAACTGAGCCTGGAGCTGCGGCGCAACCTGCGGGAAAACGACCTGGCCGGACGCTACGGTGGCGATGAGTTCTGTGTGATTCTTCCGCAAATGCCCCTGGAACAGGCCGCGCAGATCATGGAGCGCATGCGCGAAATCTTCAGCAATTACCGCCACCCGCAAATCCCGGAACTGCACGTCAGCCTGAGCATTGGCCTGGCGGATTTCCAACCGTACTTCACGGATGCAACCATGTGGTTGAATGCAGCGGACCGCGCGCTGTACGCCGCCAAAGACAAAGGGCGCAACCGGGTCAATATCAGCGACGACGTCATCGCCCATTCCGCCTGAAGTTGTCAGACGACACCTCGTCTGAATCTCCTGCGTGCCAGCGCAGACGACACCATAATGCCACTATCCATCAGCTACCCAAAAAAGGTCCTCCCCACGGGACGAACTTCTTGTCAGGCTGATAACTCTTAACCCGTTGTTCCACCCCCGCTGTCAGCACAAGGAGGCTGACAATGAGCACGTCAACCGTAGGGCAAATACCTTACGGGGGCAGGCGCATACCCATGGATACTCCCCGACGCTTGCCAGCCCGAGCACCCGAACATGCTTTTCAACACCCACAAGAAAACCATCAGTACCCTGCAACACACCGTGAACCAACAGGCCTGCCTGCTGGACGCCATCGAGCGTGCCATGGCGGTGATCGAATTCGACCTGCACGGCAACGTGCTGCGCGCCAATGACAACTTCCTCCAGACCCTGGGCTACCGCGCCGAACAGATCGTGGGCCAGCCCCATCGGATGTTCTGCACGCCCGCCTTTGCCCGCAGCGCCGAGTACGGCCAATGGTGGTCACGCCTGCGCAGCGGTCAGCTCCAGTCCGGGACCTTTGAACGCGTGGCCGCTGATGGTCAGTCGGTGTGGCTGGAAGCCAGCTACAACCCGGTGCGCGATGACGCCGGCCAGGTGATCAAAGTGGTGAAGTACGCCATGGACGTCACGCCGCGCCTGCAGGCAGAAAGTGAAGCCAACGCCAAGCTGGAAGCGATCGGCCGGGCGATGGCGGTGATCGAGTTCAACCTCGACGGCACTATCATCACCGCCAACACGAACTTTCTGCAGCGCATGGGTTACAGCCTGGCGCAGATTCAGGGCAAGCATCACCGCCTGTTCTGCACGCCCGAGATGGCCCGCAGCTCGGCCTACAGCGATTTCTGGCAGCGCCTGAACGCGGGTGAACTGTTCAGCGGCCAGTTCGAACGCGTGGATAAAAATGGCCAGACCGTGTGGCTGGAAGCCAACTACAACCCGGTGTACGACGCCAGCGGGCGCCTGTGCAGAATCGTCAAGTTCGCGTCGTGCATAACCGCGCGCGTGCAACAACATGCTGCGGATGCACAGAGTGCCGCCCAAGCCTATCACCTGTCTTTGCACACCCAGGACATGGCCGAAAAAGGCGCCGAAGTGATTCAGAAAACTGCCAGTGGCATGCGTGAAATTTCCGCAGATATCGACGAGTCCTCGCAACTCATCGCCAAACTGGGCGACCGCTCGCAGCAGATCACCGCCATCGTCAACACCATTCGTGGCATCGCGGACCAGACCAACCTGCTGGCACTCAACGCCGCCATCGAGGCGGCGCGCGCGGGTGAGCAAGGCCGAGGCTTTGCCGTGGTGGCGGATGAAGTGCGGCAATTGGCGGCACGCACCAGCGGCTCCACCACGGAAATTTCCAGCATGATCGCGATGATTCAGGCTGAAACCCGCCAAGCCATCGACAGCATGGACGCCACCCGCGACCGCGCCGCCCAAGGTGTGGAGTTGGCCAACCAGGCCGGCACGGTAATCGTGCAAATCCGCGAAGGCACCAGCGAGGCGGTGCAGGCGGTGAGTGCGTTTGCCAACGAGCGCGGCGGCAACTGACCCGATCTTCATGTGGCTGGCAGAGGGCTCGGTCTATAGTGCTTCACTGTCTCTATGCAAAAAAACCGAGCCCGCCATGACCCCAGACAAGCCCGAAGCCGCCCCCGTCGACCACCTGCGTTTCCATCGACGCCACGCCCACTTGGCGCCAACCTTCGGCAACGACACGTTTGCGCTCAAGGCCGAGGCGTTTGCGCGCTTCTTCGGGACGCCGACCTTTCTCGGCGCGCAAACCGCGATCGTGATTTTGTGGGTGGTGCTGAACATCACCGGCATCACC
Organism: Pseudomonas sp.; assembly: GCF_049590575.1. Taxonomy (GTDB): domain Bacteria; phylum Pseudomonadota; class Gammaproteobacteria; order Pseudomonadales; family Pseudomonadaceae; genus Aquipseudomonas. Next base: position 6,652 of record NZ_JBAWDE010000324.1, on the reverse strand, counting down.
CACTTCGATGTGTACCCGTTCATCCTGCTCAACCTGGCGTTCAGCCTGCAATCGGCCTACGCGGCGCCGCTGATCCTGCTGGCCCAGACACGCCAGGCGGCGCGCGACAAAGCCCAGTCGGACGCCGATGCGCAGCACCGTGAAGCGCTGGCCGTGGCCAATTCCGAGCGCCAGGCCCAGGCCGCGCAAACCACCAAACAATTGCTGGAACTGCTGGAGCAGAACACCCGGTTGACGGAAATGACCAAACAGCTGACAGAACACATCGAAACCCTGACCTGCGAAATGCACGAGCACTACGTACGAAAAACCTGACGACGCGGCAACTGCACATGCTTGCCCAACTCATCAAACAGCGTCACCACCGAGCGCAATGCCCGGCAATCGGGGCGCGTGAGCAACCACAGCGCCGTGTCGTGCCCAGCCAACGCAGGGCCCAGCGGTTGCAGCGCGTGATCCAACAGGAAATCCGGCAGCGCCGCCACCCCCAACCCTGCCCGCACCAACTCGGTCACTGACAACATGCTGTTGCAGCGATAGCTGGGACGCACGCCGGGCAGGTGCGCGCGGCGCCAGGCAACGGTGGGGTGGTCGGGCAAAAAGTCATCCGGCGCGATCCAGGCCAGGTCGGCCAGCGCGCGGCCCTCGTGCTGGCGCGCATACGCGGGGTTGGCGCACACCTGATACGCCACCGCGCCCAGGCAACGTCCGACCAGATGTTCCGGGGGTGTGCGGGTCAGGCGCAGGGCGATGTCTGCATCGCGGCGGCTGAGGTTGGCGAAATCATTCGACGTGCTCAGCTCCAGGGTCAGCGCCGGATAGTCCGGCATGAAGTGCGCCAGGGCCGGCAGCAACAGCCCTTGCAGCACCGAATCGGTACAGGTGAGGCGCACCGTGCCACTGATCACCTCACCACCCTGCTCCACGCCCACCCGCGCGGCCTCCAGCGCTTGCTCGGCCTGTTCGGCCTGCTGCGCCAGGGTGCTGGCCAGGCTGGTGGGCAGGTAACCGGCGCGGCTTTTTTCAAACAGCGTCTGGCCCAGCGCGGCTTCCAGGCGACGAACCGCGCGAAACACCGTGGACACATCCACCCGTAACAGCGCGGCGGCCCGCGCCAGGCTGCCGCCGCGCACCAGGGCAAGGATCAGCGACAGGTCGGCGTAGTCAATTTGATAGTGCGTGGCTGCATTGAGCATATGGGGAAACGCCAATATTGATTGCGTGCACGCCAATCTATAGTGCGCCCCAGGACACAACAAGCCATGGGATGTCATTGATGAAAGCCACCACCCTGCACCTCGCCCTGATCGGCGATTACAACCCCGATGTCATCGCGCATCGGGCTATCCCGATTGCGCTGCAACAGGCCGCCGACCGCCTCGGCCTGAAGGTGGATATGCAATGGCTCGACACCGACACCCTCACGCCCACCACAGACCTGCAGGGCTTCGACGGCTTCTGGTGCGTCCCCGCCAGCCCCTACCGCGACACTGATGGCGCCCTGCGCGCCATCCGTTTTGCTCGCGAGCAACGGCGACCTTTCCTCGGCACCTGTGGAGGTTTCCAGTACGCACTCCTGGAACATGCACGCACTGTGCTGGGCTGGGCCGATGCCGAACATGGCGAGCTGAAACCCGATGCTCAACGCGCAGTGATTGCGCCACTGAGCTGCGCGCTGGTCGAGGCGACCGCCAGTGTGCACCTGGCGCCCTACACGCGCATCGCCGAGGCCTACGGCAAACTGCAAATCGAGGAAGGCTACCGCTGCCGCTACGGGGTGAATCCCGAATTCGCTGGGGCCTTGCTTGACGGCAACCTGATCCCCAGCGCCCATGATGCGGCGGGGGACCTGCGTGCGGTGGAACTGCTGGACCATCCATTTTTCGTCGCCACCCTGTTCCAGCCCGAACGCGCCGCTCTCAAGGGCATCACCCCACCCTTGGCGATTGCCCTGCTCAAGGCTTGCCAGGAGGTATCGGCATGATCGCGAATACACCCGTCCCGCCTTACTACGCGGTGATTTTCAGCTCGTTGCGCACCGAGGGTGATCAAGGCTACGGCCAGGCCGCCAGCCGCATGCTCGAATTGGCGCGTGAGCAACCGGGATTTCTAGGGGTGGAATCAGCGCGGGAAGACGGCCTGGGGATTACCGTATCGTACTGGAGCAGCGAGGCTGCGATCCTGGCGTGGAAACAACAGGCCGAGCACACTGCAGTGCGTGAGCAAGGGCGCGCCACCTGGTACTCGGCGTTTCAGACGCGGGTGTGCAAGGTGGAGCGGGCGTATAGCTTCGAAGGCCAGTAAAAAACGCCGGTAAGCGGGCTTGTTGTGGCAAGCCCGCTTACCACAGGGAACGCGCCCGCCTCGAAAGCTCAGCTAACTCACCAAACTACGCAAGGCACTGATCTGCGGGATCTCCACCCGCCGCATGTACACCCGCAGCGGTTCGGTGATGTTGAGGCGGTCGTCGATGTTCTGGTCGAGCAGCAACTGGATACGTTCGCGCGACAGGGTCATGGTTTGTTCGGGGGCCGGCAGCCAGACGAATTCGGCGGTAGGGATGATGCCGTCGTCGGCCACGTCCATGCCGAAGGCGTCTTCGCTGAAACGTACGATGTACTGGCCGGTCTTGCGGTTCAGGCCGACAAAACCGTGGAGTCTGTCGGCAGCCTGGCAGATAAGTTCGGACGTGATGCGCATGGTAAACCTCACTGAAAAGTCCCACAGGGACTGGAAAGATGGTTTACACGCGTGGCAGAAATTACTGTCCTCTGATGGGGCAGCTTCGGGCAAGGGTACTGCAATGCTGCCAAAAAAAACCAAGAAAATTGCTGCGTTCGCACGTTAATGTCGGTTTGGTGATAGCGCCTTTCGCAATCAGTTGTTAAAAAGGAGGCCTTCTCAAAGCTACCTCCACGAAAGGACTTCGCATATGCCTGTCACGTTTTCCAAGAGCGCGCTGCTGCTCGCCCTGGCGCTCGGCCTCGGCCAGGCACAGGCCGCCGATCCAATCAGCCCGGCTGAATTGGCGACAAACGAAGGCATTCCCCACCCTGCCGTGATCGCTCACCGTGGCGCTTCCTACGATGCGCCCGAATCCACCGCCGCCGCCTACAAAGTCGCACGCGACCTGGGCGCCGATTACCTGGAACTGGACTTGCAGCGCAGCAAGGACGGCGTCCTGTTCGCCCTGCATGACAACAACCTGCAGCGCACTACCGACGTCGCCACCAAGTTCCCCGAGCGCAAGGACGCTCCGGCCAACGAGTTCACCTGGAAAGAACTGCAAACCCTCGACGCCGGCAGTTGGTTCAACGCCGCCTACCCGGACCGCGCGCGCCCAGGTTTTGTCGGCCTGAAAATCCAGAGCCTGGACGACATCATCAAGATTGCCGAAGGCAACCCGCAGCACAAACCCGGCCTGTACATCGAGACCAAAGAACCCAAGCAATTCCCCGGCATCGAAGCCGACCTGAAGAACAAGCTGCTGGACAAGGGCTGGTTGAGCTCCGCAGGCTCCAAGCTGGGCAAGAGCAACACCGGCGTGGGTCAGGGCAAGGGCCGCGTGGTCCTGCAAACCTTTGAGACGGCCAGCCTGAAAGAGCTGCAGAAGGAAATGCCGAACACGCCGAAGATCCTGCTGTTGTGGGTTGGCCCGGGCAGCATCGAACCTAAATCCACGCAGACTTTCGCCGAATCCGGTGAAGCGACCAAGGCCGCCTACTACGCCAAGCAAGCGCCGAAAGACGCCGCTGAATTCGAAAAATGGGTGGACGAAGCCAAGCGCCTCGGCGCCATCGGCACTGGCCCGTCGGCTGAGCTGACCGACCACGGCGACCAGAGCTACACCGACCTGGTGAAGCCTGAAATGAACAAGCTGACCCACGACAAAGGCCTGTTGGTACACGTCTACACCGTGGACGAGCCGGTAGACTTCGAGAAAGTGATGAAAGCCGGCGTCGACGGCATCTTCACTAACCGCGCTGCCGAGTTGCTGAAGTTCTACAAGCGCTGGCCGTCGTCCAGCGTGCAGGACTTGCTCAACGACTATAAGTATTGAGTGAGTCAGTGTGCCATTAAGGATGAGTTAAGTTGCGCTGGTTAATCTGGCGCCACTTAAACAGCTCACCCAAGAAGGACACACACCATGAAAACCTTGACCGCACTGTTCGCCGCTACCGCCCTGACCCTGACCGCCGGCCTGGCCCAGGCTGATGTCCGCCCGGATCAGATCGAAGGCCTGCTCAAATCCGGCGCCGTCATGCCTTTCGAGAAGCTCAACGCCGCCGCGGTGGCCAAACATGCCGGCGCAACCATCAACGACACCGAGCTGGACCACAACCACAGTGGCGTGCTGGTGTACGAAGTGGACCTGACCGACACCGCCGGCAAGAAGTTTGAAGTGAAGCTCGATGCCAAAACCGGCGCCGTGCTGGAAGACAAACTCGATACTTGAGTCAACGCCAAAAAAACCGCGCCACTTGATAAGAGTGGCGCGGTTTTTTATGCGCGTGCACTAACTGAGCGTAGGAAAACTTACTATTTCACGAATGAAATTACCCCTACAACGCGCAAGGCCGCTAAAATCCCTGCCATTGGCCGGAGCATATCGCTCAGCACCTTCCGGATCGAGATTGCTGCATGGGCGAGAAAGCCGACGACATCGCTACCATAGGCCGAATCAGTGCCGTCCCCGCCATGCTTCAAGTCATCAGCGACATGACCGGCCTGCGCTTTGCCGCCGTCGCGCGGGTAACCGATGACACCTGGACCGCCTGCGCCGTGCTCGACCAGTTGGACTTCGGCCTGGGCGTCGGCGGCGAGCTGGACCTGACCACCACCATTTGCCACGAAATCCGCGGCTCCCACGTTTCCGTGGTGATCGACAAAGCCAGCGAAGACCCTGTCTACAACTGCCACCACACGCCGCGCCTGTACCACTTCGAGAGTTATATCTCGGTGCCGGTGTTTCGTACGGACGGGCGTTTTTTCGGCACTATCTGCGCCCTCGACCCCAACCCGGCACAACTGCGCAGCAGTACCATCCAGTCGACCATGGAGTCGTTCGCCCGGGTGCTGTCGTTGCAGATCGAGGCTGAAGAAGCCGCGCAGAACACCCAGGCGCAACTGCAGGAAGAACGCGGCACCGCCGAACTGCGTGAGCAATTTATCGCGGTGCTTGGCCACGACCTGCGCAACCCGCTGTTCGCCATCAACTTCGCTGCCGAACGGCTCTTGCGCAAGCACGCGGACCCGGCCACCGACACGCTGCTGCGGCACATCCTCGCCAGCGGCCGCCGCGCCGCGCAGTTGGTCGAAGACGTGCTGGACTTCGCCCGCGGGCGCATGGGCAACGGTATCCCGCTGAACATCAGTGATTGCCGGGGTTTGCAGGAGGCGCTACAGCATGCGGTCTCGGAAGTGCAAAGCGTGCACCCACGGCGGGTTATCCAGGCGGATATCGGTGACCTGCAAGGGTTAAAAGGCGACCGTGAGCGCCTGGCGCAACTGCTCTCCAACCTGGTGGCGAATGCCATACACCATGGCCGCGATGATGGGCCGGTGGAGGTCCGCGCGCAGATCGAACACGGGCATTTCACCCTCAGCGTGAAAAACCCCGGGCAGATCAACGCGCAAGCCTTGCCGCGCCTGTTCGAGCCCTACTCACGCCCGGCCACGGATACTCCCCAGGCCGGCCTGGGCCTGGGGTTGTATATCGTCAAGCAAATTGCCGAGGCCCATGGCGGCGAACTGAACGTGTCGACCAGCGACGAACACGGCACCGTGTTCTCGTTCAGCCTGCCCACCGGCTGATCAGGCGCCCGACGTCCCTGCCAGAACCGTCACAAAACTGTCAAATTTACTTGCAATGATCGCTCACGCGAACCTGTGAAACGTCCTACAGGCGCTTTCTCTGCGAGCCTCCATGAACCACAGCATCGATCACAGCCACCAGGACCCCGACCTGTTTGGCTTGCTCTACGGTTTTCGTTTTCGCCCAGGTGAAAAGGCCGAGCAGATTGACTCGGCCACCGCCCTGCTGGCCTTGCAGCAACCGGCCGACCCGGAAGAATTTCTCTGGCTGCACTTGAACCTGGCCCACGCCGCGTGCGAGCGCTGGATGCTCGCGCATCTGGACCTGCCCGAAGAGTTCTTCGAGGCCTTGCACGAAGGTTCGCGCTCCACGCGCATCGAACACGTCGACTCGGCCTTGCTGGCGGTGGTCAACGACGTGGTGTTCAACTTCAGCAGCATGGTCTCGTCGGATATTTCCACGCTGTGGGTGTGCGCCCGCAGCCGGTTGTTGATCAGCGCGCGCCTGCAACCCTTGCACTCGGTGGATAAATTGCGCTCGTCGGTAAAGGCCGGCGAACGCTTTCGTTCGCCGCTGGAATTGCTGGTGCACCTGCTGCGCGACCAGGGCGAAGTGCTGACCCAGATCGTGCGCAAAACCAGCATCAGCGTCGACCATATCGAAGACCAGCTGCTGTCCTCGCGCCTGTCCACCAACCGCGCCGAACTGGGTGCGGCGCGCCGGGTGCTGGTGCGTCTGCAACGGCTGCTGGCGCTGGAGCCGGGTTCGCTGCTGCGCCTGCTCAACCGCCCGCCGCAATGGCTGCAAAAGGAAGATGTGAAGGAGTTGCGCAAATCC
>NZ_JBAWDE010000323.1:0-12096 GCF_049590575.1 Pseudomonas sp. | reverse complement strand
CCCCTGGCCTGCCCGCCCGCCAGCGGCAATCGCGCCCAGGCCATGGGCTACCCGGCCCTGCAATTGTTGATCGAACGGGCCATGTCCCATCAGGACAGCTTTGAACTGAGCGAAGCAGAGTTGCCGCTGGCGATCGATATCTGCCAGCGCCTGGACGGCATTCCGCTGGCCATCGAGTTGGTCGCGGCGCAGATCGAACGCTTCGGCCTGCCTGGGTTGCTGGTGCAAATGGACGACAACGTTCGCCTGCTGACCCGTGGCCGGCGCAGCGCCCTGCCCCGCCACCAGACCCTGCGTGCCACGCTGGACTGGAGCTTCGCCCTGCTGACCGCGTGCGAGCAGATCTGCCTGCGCCGCCTCGCGGTGTTCCGCGGTGGCTTCAGCCTGGCCAGCGCGGCGGCGGTGATTGCCGGCGAGCAGATCGAGCCGATCGAAGTGCTCGGCTCGATCACTCAGTTGGTGGCCAAATCCTTGCTCAACGTGGAGCCCGGCGACGACGAGATGGTTTATCGCCTGCTGGATGTCACCCGCACCTATGCCCTGGAAAAACTCAGCCTAGCCCAGGAGCTCGACGCCACCCGCGAACGCCACGCGGCACGCTGCCTGGCCCTGATGGAGCAAGCGCAGGACGATTGGGAACTGACCGCCACCCAGCCATGGATCGACCGTTATGCGCCACTGCGTGAAGACGTGCGCGCCGCCCTTGACTGGGGGCTTGCCGACGGCGGTGAGCAGTTGCTGGCGATCCGTTTGACGGTCAGCGCAATGCCGCTTTGGCAGGAATTGTCGCTGCTCAGGGAACACGCCCTGTATGTCGACAAGGCCCTGGCGCGGATGGGCACGGCCAGCTCCCCCTGCACACAGTTGACCCTGCAACTGCAACTGGCGCTGGGCAGCCTGTCCTATCACGCCTTGGGTGCTGCACCGCGCACCATCGCCGCGTTTGTCAGCGCCCGGCGCCTGGCCGAAGAACGCCAGGACCTCGACGGCCAATTGCGTGCGGTCTCCGGCCACATGGCGGTGAATCTGTGTGCGGGCCTCTACCGCCAGGCGCTCGAGCTGAGCGTGCAGTTCGATCATCTCGACCCGCGCACCAACCCGCTGCTGGACCTGAGCGCCCAGCGCCTGCGCGTGCTGGCACAGCATTACACCGGCAACCAGACACTCGCGCGGCACAATGCCGAGCAGATGATCCAGCGCATGGCCCACAGTGGCTCGTTGAACCGCTTCGCGCACCGTATCGGCGTGCAATACGACCAGAGCGTGGCCTCGCTCACGGTGCTGGCGCGGATCCTGTGGTTGCAAGGGTTCCCTGACCGCGCGTGGAGCGTCGCCAGCCAGGCGCTGGAACTGGCGCTGCAAATCAATCACGGCACGTCGATCTGCTACACCCTGGCCCTGGCCGGCGTGGTGATCGCCCGCTACAACGGTGACGACGAGGCGGCGCGGTCGCTGCAGGCGCTGCTGCTGGAACAGTCGCACAAGCACTCGGTGCAACTGTTCCAGACTTGGGCCGGCCACTACGCCGGCATCCTCGAGCGCAACGATTTGCAGGGCCTGGGGCTGGTCGAGGACACCTTGATCACCTTCGGCGCCAGCCCGGTGGATCTGCGTGCCTTGGAACGGGCGCGCAGTGGCGCGGCCGGTTGGTGCAGCCCGGAGATTCTGCGGGTGCACGCCGAGAGCCTGGCCGATGCCCGCGCGGCCGAAGCGTTGCTGCTCGAAGCCCTGGGCCTGGCGCACCAGCAAGGCGCCCTCGCCTGGGAGCTGCGTTGCGCGACCTCATTGGCGCGGCTGTGGCAAACCCAAGGCCGTGTGCAACCCGCGCGCGAGCTGCTGGGCTCAGTCTACGCGCGCTTTACCGAAGGCTTGGGCACCCAGGACCTGCTCCGCGTGCGCGGCCTGCTCGACGAGCTGCAAGACAAACGGCCGGCCTGAAAACGGCCCAAGATAATGCCCATAACCCTGCTGCAACCGCGCGACCTGTGCAGGGTTGCGCAGTTGCGCGAGGGCGTAGCTGCGCGTGCTATTGAGCAAACGGTAGCGCTCCGGCCCCAGGCCCGGCTCGACGCTCAACAGCGAGGTTTCGACCAGGCGCCCCAGCAGGTAGGCCAGGTCAGCGTGCTCCAGCTCAGTGCCGGCGACCAGTTGGCTGAGGGTCGGCAAGGTCACCGCCATCCGGAACAGGCCCAATTGCAAAAACAGCCAGCGCTCCGGCAGGCTCAGGCGCTCGTAGCTCCAGTCCAGCGCGGCCGCCAGCGATTGATGGCGCTCAACCGCGGTGCGTCGGCCACGGACCAGCAGCTGTATGCCACTGCGCAATTGCGCCTGCACACCGCACACGCCCAAGGCGTCGACCTGGGCCGCAGCCAATTCGAGCGCCAGGGGAATGCCGTCGAGGCGCCGGCAGATATCGCGCAGCGGCGCCAGGTCCTGGAGACGCAATTCAAAGCCCTGTTGGCTGGCGCGTGCGCGAGCGACGAACAACTGCACCGCCGGATAAGCCATCGCCTGCTCGACACTGCCCAACACCGACGGTGCAGGCACCGCCAAGCGAGGCACGCGCAGTACCCATTCACCTGGCGCCTGCAACGCCTCACGGCTACTGACCAGCACGCTGACCTGGGGCGCCTGTTCACGCAATACGCGCAGCAAATGGCGGCAGGCGCCCAGCAACAGGTCGGCACCGTCGAGTACCAGCAGCATCTGCCGGCCGGCCAATTGGCGGCACAGCTCAGTCACACTGGCGCAGGGTTCCAGCTGCAGCGCCGAGGCCAGGTGGCGCAGCATCAATAGCGGCGCCTGCACCGTGGCCAAGTCGACCCACCACACGCCGTCGCGGTAACGCGGTAAAACACGCTCGGCCAACGCCAGGGCCAGCGTGCTTTTGCCCACACCGGCGCAACCGGTGAGGCAGAGCAGGCGTTGCCCCGACAAGCGCCGCACCAGCACGCTCAGCAATTCATCGCGGCCCATCACCGGGCTGAGCCGCACGGCCAGATTGTGCCGAGGCGGCAGTGCGTGCATGGGCGCCTGCACCGGCGCGGCGAAGCAGTAGCCACGTTGCGGGTCATTAAGGATAAAGCGTTGCCCGTCGAGGGCGCGGCGCAAGGCGGCGATGTGCACCCGCAGGTTGTTCTCCTCCACCACACTGCACGGCCATACCCGCTCGATCAACGTGGCCTTGCTGATGAACTGCCCAGGTGTTTCCAGAAGCACGGCGAGGATGTCCAGCGCGCGGCCACCCAAAGGCACCGGCCAGCCGGCCTTGCTGACCAGCCGCTGGTGCCGGTGAAAGGCATAGGCACCAAAGCGCAGCGTGCTGTCCGCGTCCATCGCCTGAGGGTTTTGCATGTCTGTCATCGCGCTGAAACGCCCGGCCTTGGGCGTTCGCGCATCCTTTTCCGTGGGCTTGTGGCTATCTTGCCAGTTGGCGGTGACAGGACAATGCTGGCACAGGGAGCGCTACGGACATTCGGGTGCGCGAGACGGACATCCTGTCGTTAACTGAACTGTTGTCGGTATTGGGTCGGGTTGAGGCCGAGCTTTTCACTGAACAGAAAGCGCATATGCCGCACGCTGCCGAAGCCTGCGTGGAAGGCCACGGTCTTGAGCGGCAGCTCGGTGCTTTCGAGTAACTGGCGAGCACGGTCGATGCGCGCGCCCTGCAGGAAGGCCATGGGGGTCATCTGCACCTCCCGGGCAAACAGGCGGGCAAAATGGCGCGCGCTCATGCCGGCCAGCTCCGCCATCGACTCGATGGTGAACGGCTGATCCAGGTGCTCCAGCACATGCTTCTGCACACGGGTGATCGGCGTTTCCTGGGGCGCCACGGCGGCGGTCATCGGGCTGAACTGTGCCTGGCCGCCCTGGCGTTTCATCACCACCAGCAGCACCTTGGCCACTTCCACCGCGACGTGTTTGCCATGGTCCTGGGCCACGACTGACAGCGCCAGGTCGATCCCCGCGGTGACCCCGCCCGAGGTGATCAAGCGCCCATCCTGCAGGTAGATGCGATCGGTCTCGACGATGGCCTTGGGGAAGGCCTTGATCAAACGTTCGGTGTAGTGCCAGTGGGTGGTCACGCGGTGGTCGTCGAGCAGGCCCGCATGCCCAAGCACAAAGGCACCGGTGCAGATCGAACCAAAACGCCGGGCGCGTGGCGCGGCCTGTTTCAACCAGGGCAACAGCGCAGGGTGGCATTCGTTGTAGGCACCGGGGCCGCCGGGCACCAACAGCAGGTCATAGGCCTCGTGCGCCTGGCCCAGCAGCAGGTCGGCATGCACCGCCACCCCATTGGAGGCGCGCAGCGGGCCGGGCTCGGTGCCAATGGTGAGTATCCGATAGTGGTCTGCCGCAGGCAGGTACCGGTTGGCAATCGAAAACACTTCGAGCGGCCCGGCCATGTCGAGCAGGAGGAAGTCCGGAAACAACGCCATGGCCACGGTTTTCATAAAACGAGAGATCCAGAAGAAGAGAGACGGCGGGCATTATGGCACGTCCAAGACTGTCAACCCGAGGGAGACAGTTATTCAAACTTCACCTTCTTAATGAATTATACGGTAACCAGTAACCTTCTTCTCAACGCAAGCGCCCTGCATCTCGCAGCCCGCGCTGACTTGAGGACACCCCCATGCTGACCCTTCGCAAAGCTTCCGAACGCGGCGCCGCCAATCACGGTTGGTTGAAGTCGTTTCACACCTTCTCGTTCGCCAACTACTGGAACCCGCAGGAACAGGGGTTTTCCGACCTGCTGGTGATCAACGATGACCGCGTTGCCGCCGGTAAGGGTTTCGGCCAACACCCGCACCGCGACATGGAGATCTTCTCTTATGTGCTCGAAGGCGCCCTGGAACACAAGGACACCCTGGGCACCGGCTCGGTGATTCGCCCTGGCGACGTGCAATTGATGAGCGCCGGCAGCGGCGTAGCCCACAGCGAGTTCAACCACAGCCAGACCCGCGGCGTGCACTTCCTGCAGATCTGGATCGTGCCCGCCGTGGCCGGTGCCGAACCGCGCTATCAACAGGAGCACTTCAGCGCGGCGCAGAAACGTGGGCGCTTGCAGTTGATCATCTCGCCGGACGGCGCCGACGGTTCCTTGAGCGTACGCCAGGATGCACGCGTGTATGCCGGGCTGTTCAACGCTGACGAAAGCGCCAGCCTGGACCTGCCGCCGGACCGCCATGTGTACATCCACGTGGCCCGAGGCAGCGTTGAAGTCAACGGCCAGCGCTTGCACGAAGGCGACGGCGCCCGGGTGCGCGATGAGCGCCAGATTCGCCTGAGCCAGGGTGAGGATGCCGAGGTGCTGGTGTTCGACCTGCGCCCTCTGGAACTGCCGCAAATGCCCTGACCGGCACGGCGATGGCCCAGCTTTACGGGCCATCGCTGGCGTCGATAGTCACCATCAGCGCAATGAAGTTCTCTTAAAAAATGCAACGCGTAACATCAAACCCATACCAGCAACAACCCAACTAAAACACTCGGAGCACACACTCATGAAACGCCAAATCTTGCTTAGCCTCGCTTTCTCGGTACTCGCTGCAAACGCATTTTCTCACCCTGTTGTCGCCGAAGGCGGTGCGGATCGCTTGCAGGAACGCGGCCTGGCTGAAGGCGGTGCGGATCGCCTGCAGGAACGTGGCCTGGCTGAAGGCGGTGCGGATCGCCTGCAGGAACGCGGCCTGGCTGAAGGCGGTGCGGATCGTCTGCAGGAACGCGGCCTGGCTGAAGGTGGTGCGGATCGTCTGCAAGGCAACAACGCTTAATGCCCGGCTGTTTGCGGGAACCCCAAACCGGCCTGATCAGCCGGTTTTTTTTCGCCTGCGATTAAACGCGTTGCAGGCTCGCCCAGCCGTTTTCCACCTGATGACGGACAGGCTTCAAGACCCGCATTGGCAAAAAAAGCGTTAGGACTAAAATACTTATCCGAGAGTAAAAATTTGCACTAGGCTATGTGTAAGTTCGTACAAGCACCTGCCTAATATCCGCGCATCTCCCCTTCCGATTCGTAAAAACAAAGTGGCGAATGTTAAAATTTGTCACGTTTTAACGTATTCAATTCGATTAGTATCTAAACGCTAGCAGCGATCGAACTGACGGCCTTGCATGCCGGAAAAGGGAGTAGGGTAATGCATTTTTCCAACGTCCTCGCTATTGCACGAACTCAATCGAAATCAGAGGACTTTCGGGCGCTTATAGTTCGAACTGTAGCGGATGATTTAAAAGTCGATACACGTTGCTATGGGCAACTAGTAGAGGCCCAGCAAAATCATGGACATTACCGTGCCATCATTATAGAAGTGGACACACCCTCGGCCAGCAATCAAACCCTGGACATAATAAGAAAAACCCGAGAAGAGCACCCTGGCTCGACCATATTTGTGGTTGTCACTTTTGCCTCGACCCTGAGCAAGACCAAATACTACCTGGCCGGCGCGGACTACTGCGTCAAAGTGGTAGAAACCGCCCCCGAAAAAAAATTAAGCCTGTTTAACGCTTTTCTCAGCGACAACGCGCAACTTCATTGCGGCCTGATACTGGACCAGGACCGTATGTGCATTTATGGCGATGGCAAAAAGCTGGAAATATCATTCGTCGAAATGAAAGTACTCGAAGCGCTGATCCAGAATCGACTGCTCAGTCATAATGAGATCGCCGCTGCCATGGGGCTTAATACCCGGCATTACGATTCCCGCGCGTTGGAAAAGTCCATCAGCCGGCTGCGCAGTAAGATCAAGGCACACTACGGCGAAAATATTATCCAGAATATCCGCGGCTATGGTTACAAACTCAGCCGCAGCCTTAGTTGCGCCAGTCATGTCCAGCACACCAAGGAGACGTCGAACCGTGAATAGCGAAAAGAACCCACGCGCCGATAGCTCGGACTTGCACATCGTCAGGCAGGCGATCGTTGATCGCGGGCATGCCTTGTGGGCGAATGAAATCAGGCTGGTCGGTGACCACACTGGCGAGCAACTTGAAAATGCTTACCACGCGGCGTTGCAGCGTATAAGCCCTCAGCGTAAAAAAGTCCGGCCGCTCGACAAAAAGGTAACTCGCACATTTCTGCGCATCGGTCAGACGGCCTTGATGAACGATGACACTCTCACGTGGATTATTCAGACCGCGCAGTCACTGGAAAAAAACCACCGGCCTTTCACCCTGAGTATCGACAACCCCCTGGATGCGCTGCCCGGCCCGGTAGAACGCCGTGCCATGGTGCGTCAGTTGTACAGGCTGAAAGACCACAGTGGTATCACGCTGGCCTACAACAACTACAGACTCGATACAAAACCTGCGGACTTACTGATCGACCTCAAGCTCTATGACTACATCAAGATGCCCTTCCCGGATTCCGCGCTCCGGCTGAGCCTCACGACACGCTCGGATCTGTTCGATCGCCTCTACGACCGCATGCTAGAGCTGATCAGCACCACGGGCGTACGCTTTATCGCCGACACGGTAGAGTTTTCCGACAGTGCAATGCTGGCTAAAAACCTGCCTTTCGAATACTTTCAGGGCGGCTATTACTCCCCTCCCGACTGCCTATAACAACTGCACTTTCCTGATATCGGTGGACACTATGAGCTCCCTAAAGAAACACGCCTTCACGACGACGCTTCCGGCTATAGCACTGCAGGACTTCACGCCCAACGCAGAGTTGTTCCATTACGATCTGAACGCAGCGGATGAACCGCCAGTGCTCTCACCTGCGCAGCAGACGCTCGCACGCTTTAACACTTATGTGATTACCCACACCCTGCGGTTACCTTCACTACCGTTTAACGCGGCGCGGCAAGAATCAAGAATGCCGACCTCAAAGGATCAGGAAAAGTCGAATAACCATCCTCGCCCTCCGGAGATAAGCGCCGAGCGAACGCAGCTGTACCCGCAAGATTTCTGGTTGCTGACTCAACATGACCGCACGCTGGTCAAGGGCGGTTTGCGCATTTCATTGACCACCATTGAATCGGCGCTGATTAAAAAGATGCTGCACCATGAAGAACGCGTGGTCAGCAAAGAGGAATTGATCCGCAATATAGGACGCGAGCCCGAATTATACCGCGGGCTGGAAATGTGCCTGAGCCGGCTGCAGGAAAAGTTCAAACGCGCGAATGACGGCGAGCGTCTATTTCGTGCAGTCAGGAACCGCGGCTATTGCCTGACGCAAAAAATAAAGAAACCCCTGGAGCTCAATTCATCACGCCGCTAACACAATAAAACCGCTTAAACTTATCACTCACCCTGCCTATTTACTTACATTAATACCTGCCTTTTTATAACACCCCTTCTAATAAAAATGACTCGCCTGTCGTTATAAGTCGTCAGCCACTGACTCCTGCCGTTGATTACTATCTATCGGTACGCGACCGCGCGTGCCCGTTGTTTTAATTCGGCCATGCCGTTTGTCTATCAAACCCTGCCACCACGTGCGTGGTCACCACCGGGAGCAGAACTATGCTGAATAACACTAGAATGCATCGCAACCTGACCCCCAAGGGTTTAACGTTCTGGGGCCAGTGGATGCTCGCATCGAGCCTGGTGGTTGCACTGTTGTTCATGTTGGTCTTCTTCAAGACCGGTCAACTTGAATACAACTACCGCGTGCTGGCTGCCTTTACCATTCTGGCGTCTTTGCCGGCGTATAGCCTGTGTGATGTCTACAGTAAGAAAGATGACTATGGCGTGGGCCTGGGTCGGCTGTTCATGGGCTGGTTACTGACAGTCGGCATTGTGTTGCTTATCGGCCTGGTCTGTAACGCGAGTGCGATGTTCCCCCTCGAAACATTATTACTCTGGGCCGCCGTAAGTTATCCGCTATTGGCCCTTTGTTATATCCCGCTGCATAGCCTGTCGCGGTATTATCACCGCCAACTTCACGAACGCCACAAGTCGCTGATTGTTGGCACCGGTAAGTTGGCCGTGGATCTGGCGAAAGCCCTCTCCCGGCAAAAACGCTCGCCGCTGGTAGGCCTGGTCGGCAGCCACACCGATGCCTCTAAGCAGGCGCCGGCGCAAATCCTCGGCGAACTGCCGCAATTGCCGCAGCTGATCAGGCAACACGGTATCCGCCGGCTCTACATCACCCACTCACTCCAGGACGCCACGCATATCGAGGCCCTGTACCTGAACTTGCTGGACATCAGCGTGGACGTGATCTGGGTGCCCGACCTCAATAACATGCTGCTGCTCAACCATTGCGTTGCCGAAGTGGACGGGCTGCCGGCCATCTTCCTCAACGAAAGCCCGCTGACCAGCCGCCCTACCGCCGCCCTGAGCAAGTCACTGCTGGACAAGAGCATCGCCCTGCTGGCGATCATAGTGTTGAGCCCGGTATTGCTGCTGTTCGCCCTGTTGATCAAGCTCACCTCCCCCGGCCCGGTGATTTTCAAGCAAGAGCGCCACGGCTGGAATGGCCAGGTGATAAAGGTCTGGAAGTTCCGCTCGATGCGCGTGCATGACGACCATGAGGTGCGCCAGGCCAGCCGCAATGACGCGCGCATTACCCCGGTGGGCCGGTTTATCCGTCGCACGTCCATCGATGAATTACCGCAGTTGTTCAATGTGCTGCAAGGCAATATGGCCCTGGTCGGGCCGCGGCCCCATGCGATCGCGCACAACGACTACTACTCGGGCAAGATCCACGCGTACATGGCGCGCCACCGGATCAAGCCCGGTATCACCGGGCTGGCACAGGTCAGTGGCTGCCGCGGCGAGACCGAGACCCTGGAGAAGATGCAGCGCCGCGTCGACATCGACCTGCGTTACATCAATACCTGGTCGCTGTGGCTGGACATCAAGATCCTGATCAAGACGCCCTTCACCCTGCTGTCCAAGGATATCTACTGACAAAAAAGGGGGACTTCAGGTCCCCCTTCCCGCCTCACTCGGTGATCTTGTCGATGTTCTTGTAAAACAGCTCACTGTCGCGCCCATCCGTCATCGAATGCAGTGAATACGCGCGGTTCAACCGCGCCCCGCCATCGCGCGTCAACGGTGCCCACACCAGGTTGGCGCGGCGCATCGTAGACAGGCTCATCAACTCATCGAACGGCACGGACAGGTAAAGCCCCTTGTCGAAGCTGCCTTCGCCAAAATCCTCCTTGGACACATTGGTGCGGGTGACCCACGCGCCGATCCGCACACCATTGTTGAACTGGCGCGACAGGTCCAGGGTCGCGCCCCAATCCCTGGCCAGGTAGCGGCCGACGCTCAAGGCCCCCTGAATGTTGAACGGCAGATCGGTGTAGCCGGTGACGTGCCCGGTGACGGTGCGGTAATCACGCAGGCTGAAATCCTGCTCGAAACCGCGTTGGCGCACATAGTTGAGGTCCGCCCCCAAGGCCCAGCGCTGGCCCATCGGGCGGTACAGCAGCTCACTGCCGACGCCGGCGTACATCGACTCCAGCAAACCACCGTAGACCATGCCGTACAGGTCCTGGTCGAGCCGCGCCGCATGGTTGAGCTGGAACGTCGGCAGGGTCACATCGGCACTGGTCATGTACTTGCGCAGGTCGGTGCGTACCCTGGGCAAACCACTCGGGGCATCGTAGGTAAAGCCGTCGTAGTTGTTCAGCAGGTTGACGCTGAGCAAGCCGCTGCCCCAGGTGTTGCGGGTAAAGCGGTATTCGGCGTCGAGGTCGGCGGTGATCTGGTAGAGCAAACCGTCCGGCCCGCCGACGTTCTGCTTGTAGCCCAGGCCCAGGCCATAGCTCAAGGGTTTCGGCGGCTGGGTATAGAGCACGGTCTGGCTATTGGTATTGGCGCGGTTGACCTCGGCCTGGCGGTGCAGGTTCTGCAGAGGCTCGCGGTTATTGACCACCTCGCGGAACGTGTTGCGCGGCACGCTGGTTTCCTCGATGCCCATGGCATAGCGCTCGCTGACCAGGGTGAACCAGTCGATCTGGTCGTTCACGCTGTTGTCCAGAATGCGACTGGCACGGCCCACCGCCTTGGCGCTGTAGAAGTACCGCTGCTGTTCGCCATACACCAGCAACTCCGGCCCGCGCTGGGCAATGCGCTGCACATTGTAGCCGGCGTTGTCGTGCAGCCGCTGGGCCACAGCGGCCCAATCCACCTGGTCCATCGGGGTGGTCGGCGCCACGGTGGGCAACTTGGGCGCCGGCGGGTCATAGGTTTTGACCGGGGCTTTGCGGCTGACGAAATTGGTGTGCAGGGTGATGCCGAACATCGCGGTATTGCCTCGTTCCCAGGCAGCACTGACGTCGATGGAATCGGCGACCTTGTAGACCAACCCCAGGTTGAGCGGCGAGTCCTGGCGAAAGCGGTTGTCCCTGGGCTCGTGCTTGTAGTCGTTGCCTTCCACTTCGAGCTTGAGGCTCAGCGGCGCCCAGGGCGTCTGGTAGGCAACGCCGCCAAACAGCGCAGGCCGCCCACGGAAGTAGCCATTGGAAAAACTGCCCGAGCCTTCGGCGGTGGGACGGTCCTTGAAGCGCTGATCCAGCGCGCCGAGGGGGTTGTCGAAATCACCGCGGCTGCCCAGGTAGCCCCAGGCGATGCCGGCGCTGAAGTCCAGGTCACCGTAGCGTTTGTTGGCGACCAGGTATTCGCTGGAAAACAGCCCGGTACCGCCCAGGTCCATAAACCCCAGCGCGACTTCGGGCAGCCTGTGGCTCTCCTGGTAGAGGCGCACCTTGGCGTCGACGGCCTTGTCCTTGTAGCTCTGGCCGCCGCTGAAAGATTCGGGGCCATAGGGCCGGTTGGTGATCGCCGTGTAGCGAAACGTCCCTTCCAGCCAGTCCAGCGGCTGAGCCGAAAAACTGTAGCGGCTGTAAGGTTCGGTGCGGTTGGCATTCACACTGAATTCGCCGGCGGGCGCCATGCGCGCGGTGGGGGTTTGCAGCAGCCCGACGCCGCCAAAATCGCTCTGGGTGTAACGAGGATCGCCATGCACGACGCCACAAGGCACCAATAGCACGGCCGCAATACATAATTTCAAGGCGTGACCTCGGCCAGGGGTTGGGTGGCGATAAATTCGGCCAGTTGCGGGTTCAGTTGCGGGGTGGGCGCACCCAGGTCATCGCTGCGGACCGGCACCAGCAGCGTGCTGCCGGGCGCGGGAGGCGCACC
>NZ_JBAWDE010000322.1:0-31012 GCF_049590575.1 Pseudomonas sp. | reverse complement strand
CTCCCACACTGGAATGCATTCCAAATGTGGGAGCCGGGCTTGCCCGCGATGGCGGCGGCACAGTCACCGCCGCCTCTGGATCAGACCTTCTTGTACAGCTGGCTACCTTCCTGCTTGAACCGCTCCGCCTGTTCGGCCAGGCCCTTGGCCACGTCCACATCCACCGCTTCAATGCGCTGGTTGGCCGCGTATTCACGCACTTCCTGGGTGATTTTCATCGAGCAGAATTTCGGCCCGCACATCGAGCAGAAATGCGCGACCTTGGCCGAGTCCTTCGGCAACGTCTCGTCGTGATAGGAGCGTGCGGTGTCCGGGTCCAGGCCCAGGTTGAACTGGTCCTCCCAGCGGAATTCAAAGCGCGCCTTGCTCAAGGCATTGTCGCGGATCTGCGCGCCGGGGTGCCCCTTGGCCAAGTCCGCCGCATGCGCCGCGATCTTGTAGGTGATGATCCCGGTCTTCACGTCATCCTTGTTGGGCAAGCCCAGGTGTTCCTTGGGCGTGACGTAGCAGAGCATGGCGCAACCGAACCAGCCGATCATCGCGGCGCCAATGCCGGACGTGATGTGGTCGTAGCCCGGCGCAATGTCGGTGGTCAGCGGGCCGAGGGTGTAGAACGGCGCCTCGTCGCAGCACTCCAGCTGCTTGTCCATGTTCTCCTTGATCAGCTGCATCGGCACGTGGCCGGGACCTTCGATCATGGTTTGCACGTCGTGCTTCCAGGCGATTTTGGTCAACTCGCCAAGGGTTTCCAGCTCGCCGAATTGGGCAGCATCGTTGGCGTCGGCAATCGAGCCCGGGCGCAGGCCGTCGCCGAGGGAGAAGCTGACGTCGTAGGCCTTCATGATTTCGCAGATTTCGTCGAAATGCGTATAGGTGAAGTTCTCTTTGTGGTGCGCCAGGCACCACTTGGCCATGATCGAGCCGCCACGGGACACAATGCCGGTCACGCGCTTGGCGGTCAGCGGCACGTAGCGCAGCAACACGCCGGCGTGGATGGTGAAGTAGTCGACGCCCTGCTCTGCCTGCTCGATCAGCGTGTCGCGAAACAGCTCCCAGGTCAGGTCTTCAGCGGCGCCGCCGACTTTTTCCAGCGCCTGGTAGATCGGCACGGTGCCGATCGGCACCGGCGAGTTGCGGATGATCCACTCGCGGGTTTCGTGGATGTGCTTGCCGGTGGACAGGTCCATCACCGTGTCCGAGCCCCAGCGAATGCCCCAGGTGAGTTTCGCGACTTCTTCTTCGATGGACGAACCCAGGGCGCTGTTGCCGATGTTGCCGTTGATCTTCACCAGGAAGTTACGGCCGATGATCATCGGTTCCAGTTCGGTGTGGTTGATGTTCGCCGGGATGATCGCGCGGCCACGGGCGATTTCTTCGCGCACAAATTCCGGCGTGATGATTTTCGGCACGCTGGCGCCGAAGCTGTGGCCGGCGTGTTGCTGGTCGAGCAGGCCGCTGGCGCGGGCTTCTTCAAGCTTCATGTTTTCGCGGATGGCGACGTATTCCATCTCGGCGGTGATGATGCCTTTGCGCGCGTAGTGCATCTGCGTGACGTTGGCGCCGGCCTTGGCGCGGCGAGGGTTTTTCACGTGGGCAAAACGCAGCGCGGTCAGCTCGGCATCGCTGAGGCGCTGCTGGCCGAAGTGCGAGCTCAGGCCAGACAGGCGCTCGGTGTCGCCACGCGACTCGATCCACGGCGAGCGCACATCGCCGAGGCCTTTGCGCACATCGATGATGACATTGGGGTCGGTGTAGGGCCCGGAGGTGTCATAGACCACCACGGGCGCGTTGATTTCACCGCCGAAATCGGTGGGGGTCACGTCCAGGCTGACTTCACGCATCGGCACACGAATGTCCGGGCGAGTGCCCTGCACGTAGATTTTTTGCGAGCGGGTAAACGGCTGCACGGAACCGGAGTCGACCTTGGCCGATTCGCTCAAGTGCTGGGTGTTTTTGAGTTTTGTACTTTTTATTTCTGTGCTCATCACGGGCTCTCCAACTTATCCAGGCGGTGGATTTTTGTCGGAGCGAACCTGTGACGGATGGACGCACTGAAACCAGTGCTGTGCTCGGTGCACGAGGGCTGTTCGATTGTCGAACAACATCCCGGACGAAGCACAAGAGGACTCGCCGGGGGACGAGAAATCTTGTTCCCTACGCAGGCGTTAACCTGATCAGGTTCAACGGGATCCGGTATTTACCGATCTCAGCCTTCCAACAAGGCACCCCGACAAGAACGCGGCCAGTCTAGACCATGCCGTGGGCAAATTGCCAATCGCGGTGCATTCAGCGTGATGAATGGCATGATTGCAGGATTGTTGCGCCGGGTCAGCGCCACTACACTCCAAGGCCGCCACAATGCTTGACGCCAGGAATGGCCCGCCTTAGCCTTGGGCGCTAAATTATCGCCGTAATATTCACTCTAGGGATCGCCTCATGCTGCGCAAACTCTCACTGGCTCTCGCCGTGTCTTGTGCGACCAACGGAATGGTCTGGGCAGCTGAAGCGCCCTTGTCCGCCAGGACTGACTTGGTCAGCGTCTACCAGGAAGCCGTGGACAACAACGCCGACCTGGCCGCCGCACGCGCCCAATACGGCGCGCAGAAAGAAGTGGTGCCCCAGGCGCGTGCCGGCTTGCTGCCGAACCTGTCGGGCGCTGCGGACATCAATAACGTGCGTACCCAGATCGACACGCCGGCCGCCACCGCCAACCGCGATGCGCACTCCTGGCGCGCAACCTTGAGCCAGCCGCTGTTCCGCGCCGACCGCTGGTTCCAACTGCAAGCGGCCGAGGCCACCAATGAGCAGGCCGCGCTGCAATTGTCGGCCACCGAACAGAACCTGATCCTGCAAAGCGCCGAAAGCTATTTCGCAGTGCTGCGCGCCCAAGACAACCTGGCCTCGACCAAGGCCGAAGAAAATGCCTTCAAGCGCCAGCTCGACCAATCCAACGAGCGATTCGACGTGGGCCTGTCGGACAAGACCGATGTGCTGCAGTCCCAGGCCAGCTACGACACCGCCCGCGCCAACCGCATCCTGGCCCAGCGCCAGGTAGACGATGCCTTTGAAGCGCTGATCACCCTGACCAACCGCCAGTACAACTCGATCCAGGGCATTGTCCACACCTTGCCGGTGCTGCCGCCGCTGCCGAACGACGCCAAGGCCTGGGTCGAGACGGCCGGCCGCCAAAACCTGAACCTGCTCGCCAGCAACTACGCGGTGACCGCCGCCGAAGAAACCCTGAAGCAGCGCAAGGCCGGCCACGCGCCGACCCTGGACGCCGTGGCGCAATACGAAAAAGGTGACAACGACGCCCTCGGTTTCAGCAACCCGAATGCCTTCGGCACGCCGTATCGGGGCGATGTGGAGCAACGCACCATCGGCCTGCGCCTGAATATCCCGATCTACAGCGGCGGCCTGACCAGCTCGCAAGTGCGTGAGTCCTACTCGCGCCTGGGCCAGACCGAGCAGCAGCGCGAAGGCCTGCGCCGCCAGGTGGTGGAAAACACCCGCAACCTGCACCGCGCGGTGAACACCGATGTGGAGCAGGTGCAGGCGCGCCGCCAGTCGATCATCTCCAACCAGAGCGCGGTGGAAGCCACGGAAATCGGTTACCAGGTGGGCACGCGCAACATCGTCGATGTGCTGGATTCACAACGCCAGCTCTACGCGTCGGTGCGCAACTACAACAACAGCCGCTACGACTACATCCTCGACAACCTGCGCCTGAAGCAGGCGGCAGGCACCTTGAACCCAGGGGATTTGCAGGATCTGGCGCGCTACCTGAAGGCTGACTACAACCCGGACAAAGACTTCCTGCCACCGGACCTGGCCAAGGCTGCGGCCGAGCAGCTCAAGGCCCGGCCGGGGTACTGAACACCCCCTGAAACAACTGTGGGAGCGGGCTTGCTCGCAAATGGGGAGTGTCAGTCAACACATGTACTGGCTGACACACCGCATTCGCGAGCAAGCCCGCTCCCACATTTGATGTGTGTGGTCAGTGATTCAGGAGTTTGTCCAAACCATCCAGCAAACGCTTCAGCGCGCCCTGGTTGGCCTGCATCACCTTGAGCCCCGCCTGCGCCATCTTGCGCGCATCCTGTGGCAGCTCGAACAGCTGCCGCACGGCTTCGGCCAGCCCTTCGGCGTCATCCACGGCGCGCAACGCCCCGGCTTCGCGCATCATCGTGGTGATGTCGAGGAAATTGAAGACGTGCGGCCCCATGATCACCGGTTTTGCCAGCGCCGCCGGTTCCAGCGGGTTATGCCCACCGGTCGCCACCAGGCTGCCGCCGACAAACGCACTGTCGGCCAGGGCATAAAGAAACAGCAGCTCGCCCATGGTGTCGCCGAGCAATACCGAGGTTTGCGCAGTGACCGGCTCGCCGCTGGAACGGCGCACCGTGGCAAAGCCGTGTTGCGTGCTCAACTCGAACATCGGGCCAAAGCGTTCCTGGTGACGCGGCACCAGAATCAGCAGCGCGTTGGGATAGCTTTCGAGCAACTGGCGATGGGCCGCGAGTACCACTTGGTCTTCGCCCTCATGGGTACTGGCGGCGATCCACACCGGGCGCTCAGTGGCCCCCCACTGCTCGCGCAGGGCGGCCGCGCGCACCGGCAGCTCGGGGTCGATGCTCAGGTCGAACTTGATCGAGCCGGTGACCTGCACGGTCTCTGGCCGCGCGCCGAGGCTTAGAAAACGCTGGGCCTCGGTCTCGGTCTGCACGGCGAACAAGCTCATTTGCGCCAGCATGGGCGCCGTCAGCTTGGCGAAGCGTGCATAGCCCTTGGCCGAACGCGCCGACAGCCGCGCATTGGCCAGCGCCACCGGGATACCGCGCTGGGCGCAGGCGTGGATATGGTTGGGCCACAGCTCGGTTTCCATGATCACCGCGAGCTTGGGCTGCACGCGATCAAGAAAACGCTTGGCCGCACACGGCAAATCGTAGGGCAAATAGCAGTGCTGGATCCGCGGCTCGTTGGCGAACAACGCCTGGATGCGCTCGGAACCGGTGGGCGTCATGCACGTAACCGTGATCGGCAGCTGTGGATAACGCTCCAGCAGCCCACGCACCATCGGCGCGGCGGCAATGCTCTCGCCCACCGACACGGCATGCACCCAGATCCCGCCCGGCTGCAGTACCGGCAAACCATAGGAAAACCGCTCGCTGATGCGCTTGGCATAGGCCGGCGCCTTGCGTGCGCGCAGCCACAGACGTAAAGCCACCAGTGGCAGCGCGAGGTAAAACAGACAGCTGTAGAGAGTTCTATTCATGGCGGCGGAGTTTATCGGCTTTTTCAGTCGATCGCCTGCAAGCACTCGGCAAAACGTTCGGCAAGAAAGCGTGCGGCCGGGCCCAGGTGCTCGTCGCGGCGCCACACCAACTCCACCACCAGCGCCGGCGGCGTCCATTCGCTGTGCAATTCGACCATTTTTTGCTGATAGGTCGGGTATTGCACGATGTGCCGAGGCAGCCAGGCCCAGCCCAGGCCACTCATCAGCCATTCCGCCAAGACGTAGAAACTGTCGGCGCGCCAAACCAGCGGGCTGGCCGCCTCGCTGCCGGGGTAGACACTGGTCTGGGTCGACATCAGCAACTGGCGAAACTGCGCCAGGTGCTGGCACGTCACGTATTTTTCCCTGGCGAGCGGGTGATTGACGCCACACACGGTGACCATCTCCACACTGCCCACAACCCGCCGCTCAAGGGCTTCGGGGATCTGGTCGTGGTAGAACAACAGGCCCAGGTCGGCCTTGCGCTCGACCAACTTGCGCGCCACATCACCCTGGGCGGCGCTGGACAGCTGCACTTCCAGCAACGGGTATTGCCCCGCCAGCGCCTCCAGGCTGTCGAGCACCGGCTGGAACAGCATGGCTTCATCCTGGGCCAGGCGCAGGCAGGCTTCCTCACCGCGGGTCAACGACAGCGCGCGGCCATTCAGCCGTTCGCACTGGCGCAGCACTTCGCGGGCCTCTTCCAGCAATACGCTGCCGGCCTCGGTCAGGCGTGGCTGACGGCCGCTGCTACGCTCGAACAGGCTTACGCCCAGGTCCGCCTCAAGCAATGCGATGCCATTGCTGACCGCCGATTGCGCCCTGCGCTGCTCGCGCGCCACCGCCGAAAACGAGCGCTGCTCGGCGACGCTGACGAACAGGCGCATCTGCTCCAGATTCCATTGCACGCTCATGGATCAACCCATCTTTATTTCGGATAGGTAATGACTTTACCCCATCTGACAAACCTCTAGAATGCCGGCCTTATCAGAGTGCTTCACACCGAGGATCGACCCATGAACGCCGCCTACTGCTACCTGGCCATTGCCATCTGCTCGGAAGTGATCGCCACCGTTTCCATGAAAGCCATCAAAGGCTGGAGCACGCCCATCCCGCTGTTGCTGGTGATCGTCGGTTATGGCGTGGCGTTCTGGATGCTGACCCTGGTGGTGCGTACCGTGCCAGTCGGCGTGGCGTATGCCGTGTGGGCAGGGATGGGCATTGTGATGGTGAGCATCGCGGCGCTGTTTATCTACGGGCAGAAACTCGACGTGCCGGCAATGCTCGGCATGGGCCTGATCGTGCTGGGCGTGGTGGTGATCCAGCTGTTCTCGAAAACCGCCGGGCACTGACCGCAACGCCACAGCCTGTATACTGCGGCCCTTGTCTTGAACACTGAGGTCGCCCATGCCATCCGTTATTTCCACCGACGTCCTGATTGTCGGCGCCGGGGTTGCCGGCCTCTGGCTGAATGCGCGCCTGCGCCGCCAGGGGTTTTCCACGGTACTGGTGGAAAGCGCCACCCTGGGTGGCGGGCAAAGCGTGAAGTCCCAGGGGATCATCCACGGCGGCGCGAAATACGCCCTGCATGGCGCCCTCACCGGCGCCTCCGAAGCCATTGCCGATATGCCGCGCCGCTGGCGTGAAGCCTTGGCCGGCAACGGCGAGCTGGACCTTTCCGGCGTGCGTTTGCTGTCCGAAGCTCACTATCTGTGGTCACCGGGTACGATCGCCGGCAACCTCACCAGTTTTTTCGCGAGCAAGGCCGTGCGCGGTCGTGTCGATCAGGTCAAGGGCGACGAGCTGCCGCCCGCGCTGCAGGATCGCCGCTTCAAGGGCAAGGTCTATCGCCTGGCCGAATTGGTCATCGATGTGCCAAGCCTGATCGAACGCCTGGCGCAATTGGCCGGTGATGGCTTGCTCGCCGGGCAACACATCGAACCGTTGCTGGAAGGCGACACCCTGGTAGGTCTGAAGGTCGATGGGCGCGAGATCCGCGCCCAGCGCATCGTGCTGAGCGCAGGCGGCGGCACCGCTGACCTGCTGAGCGCCCTCGGCCTGAGCCAGCCGGCCATGCAAAAACGCCCGTTGCACATGATCATCGCCAAAGGCCCGGGCTTGAAGCCGCTGTACGCCCACTGCCTGGGCGGCGGCACCAAACCGCGCATCACCGTGACCACCCACCCCGCCGCCGATGGCAACTGGGTGTGGTACATGGGCGGCGATATCGCCGAGGCCGACGGGGTGGCGCGCACGCCTGAAGAACAGATCGCCACCGCACAGAAAGAACTGGCGCAGCTGCTGCCTTGGATCGACATGAGCCAGACGCGCTGGGCCACTTTGCGTGTCGACCGTGCCGAACCGTTGCAATCGGGCCTGAGCCGTCCTGACAACGCATTCCTTGCCGAACAGGGCCGCCTGCTGGTGGGCTGGCCGACCAAACTGGCCCTGGCGCCGGACTTCGCCGACCGGGTTATCCACAGCCTGGAGCGCGACGGCATCCACCCTAGCGCCACCGACGCCCTGCCCGACCTGCCAAAACCGGCTATCGGCCAACCTGCCTGGGAGCAACTGTTGCCATGAGCCTGCCCACTCTGCACGACCTGCATCGCCCCCTGGGCAGCACCGGCCTGATGGTCTCGCCGCTGGGCCTGGGCACCGTCAAGCTGGGCCGCGACCAAGGGGTGAAATACCCCAGCGGCTTTACGATTCCGGGCGACGACGAGGCACGCATGCTGTTGCGCCAGGCCCGCGAGCTGGGGATCAACCTGATCGACACCGCGCCGGCCTACGGCATCAGCGAGGAGCGCCTGGGCCCGTTGTTGCGCGATCAGCGCAAGGACTGGGTGATTGTCAGCAAGGTCGGCGAAGAATTCCAAAACGGCACCTCCAGCCACGACTTCAGTGCCGCCCATACCCGGATGTCGATCGAGCGCAGCTTGAAACGCCTTGAAACTGATTTTATCGACCTGGTGCTGGTGCATTCCGATGGCAACGACCTGCATATCCTCAATGACTGCGCGGTGTACGAGACCCTTGCGGCGCTGAAAAAGGAAGGCAAAATCCGCGGCTTCGGCTTCTCCGGCAAAACCGTCGAGGGCGGGGTGAAGGCTCTGGAACAGGGTGATTGCGCGATGGTCACCTACAATCTGAACGAACAGGGCGAGAAAACCGTCATTGAATATGCGGCGGCCCATGGCAAAGGCATCCTGGTGAAAAAGGCCCTGGCCAGCGGCCATGTGTGCCTGGAGCCTGGAATGGATCCAATTCAAGCCAGTTTCACATTGTTGTTTGCGCAAACAGGCGTCGCCAGTGCTATTGTCGGGACCATTAACCCGCTGCACCTGGCCCATAACGTGGCGACCGCTGCCAAGGTCATTCGTCAACTCTGATGCCGCCCACGCGGCCGACCCCGTCGCAAGAAGGAGCCGACATGCCGCGAACGCTCATAAGAAAGAACCCCAGCAACTTTAAAACACTGCCGCTGCACGTCGAAGCTACCCCCGAAGGCCTGAGTTACCAGAGCGTGGGCATGCCGCTAAATTTCGCCCAGACCTTGCAGCGCCGCAAGCCGGTGGAAGTGGCCGACCCCGAGCGCTTCGCCCTCGAGCTGGCGAACCTCGGCGTGTCGGTGCGCCTGACCCTGCACTGGCAAAACAAGGATTACTGGGTGCTGGTGCGCCAGCGCCGCCAGGACCGTGGCGACGTGGTGCTCAAGCTGATTTCCGGCTACGTCCCGGCCCATGAACTGAACCTGCCGCTGCACACCGCCATCCAGGAGATTGCCGAGGAGTGCCTGCTGGAAACGCCGGAAGGCTGGCTCAGCGGGCGCTTCAACGACACCTGGCTGCCGGCGCCCTACTCTGCCGCGCTGCATTACCGCGAGGCGCTGCCGTTTCGTCTCAGCCCACTGTCCGGCGCCGCCCGCCCGGTGCGCTGTGCGACGACCCAACTGATCGAACGGCCGCGGGCCTACGTGCACTTGCCGACGGCGTCGCTGCAATTGATTTATGACTTGCGCCTTGAGGTGCCGAAGGAGGCCAAGTCCCTGAGCCTGTTCCATGTGGACGAGCGGCTCGAAGGTGACCAGCTGGTTGCGCGCCTGGACCGTCAGCGCCCGGACTTGTACCTGATGCCCTTAAAAGACGGCCAGCCGTTGGCTGAGTTGTATACGGTCAAGAAGGATCAGCTGTATCCGGCCAGTACGCGGGGGTTGTACCTGGCGGAAAGCTTTGCCCGGCAGGAAGGCTGGCTGGTGCGCGATGAGCGAATTCGCTGGAAGGATTGGCTCAGGCAGCAGGGCCTGGCGGAGCCGGAGAAAGAATCAAAATTGAAGCGCCTGGCACAGCGGGTGTTGCGCAAGATTGTGCCGAAGAAAAAAGCCAAGGGTTGAGCACGATCCAAATGGGAGGGGGCTTGCCTCCTCCCAGATTCAGTTGGTTCAGCCGTTAAGCAGTCGCTCCAGGCCGGCCTTCAACGGGGTCGGCTCGGGCAATTTGAAGCTGGCCAGCAAGCGCTGGTTGTTCGCCCGCGAATGCCGGATATCCCCCGATCGCGCCGGCCCGTAAGTCACGGCAGGCAAGCTGCCCACCGCGGCTTCCAGCGCCTGCAGCACCTGCTTGAGGGTGGTCGTACGGTTCCACCCAACGTTGATCGCACCCAACGGCGCGTCCGGCGCTTCGATGGCCTGCACCAGCACATCCACCAGGTCTTCCACATACATGAAATCGCGGGTCTGCTCACCGTCGCCAAACACGGCAATCGGCACGCCCTGCTGAGCCCGCTCACAGAAGATACTGATCACCCCGGAATACGGCGATGACGGATCCTGGCGCGGCCCGAAGATATTGAAGAAGCGGAACACCACCGGCTCCAGGCCATGCTGGCGACGGTAGAAATCAAAGTAATGCTCACCGGCCAATTTATCCGACGCATAGGGCGTCAATGGCGCCTTGGTGGTCTCTTCATCAATCGAAGCACCCTCGCCGTTGTTGCCGTAGACCGCCGCGCTGGAGGCAAACACCACGCGTTTCACGCCGGCTTTGCGCATCGCTTCGCAGACATTCAGGGTGCCGACAAAATTGCTCTGGTGCGTGCTGACCGGGTCATCCACCGAGGCCTGCACCGACGCGACCGCCGCCAGGTGCACCACCGCCATCGTGCCAACGGCGGCTTGGGCTACCAACTCGGCATTGGCGACGTCGCCTTCAATCAGCTGTACGCGAGGATTGCTCAGCGGCAGGTTGCTGCGCTTGCCCGTGGACAAGTTATCCAGCACCCGCACCGCATAACCCTTGGCCAACAGCGCATCGACCAGGTGCGAGCCGATAAAGCCGGCACCGCCGGTGATCAGGACCCACTTATCAGCGTTACTCATTGTTGCGGATCTTCTCGACAATGGCGGTGGTCGAGCTGTTCTCGACCAACCCCAGCACTTTGACCTTGCCGCCGTAGGCACTGACGATATCGGCACCCACGACCTGGTCGACGGAATAATCGCCGCCCTTGACCAGCACGTCCGGCTTGACCTGGGCCAGCAGGTTTTCCGGGGTCGCTTCGGGGAAGCTGATCACCCAGTCCACTGCGCCCAGGCCGGCCAATACGGCCATGCGCCGATCAACACTGTTGATCGGGCGGCCGGGGCCCTTCAGGCGGCTGACCGAGGCATCGTCATTGACCGCGACGATCAGGCGATCGCCTTGGGCACGCGCCTGTTCCAGGTACGTCACATGGCCGGCGTGGAGGATGTCGAAGCAGCCGTTGGTGAACACAATGCT
This sequence comes from Pseudomonas sp., assembly GCF_049590575.1. Taxonomy (GTDB): domain Bacteria; phylum Pseudomonadota; class Gammaproteobacteria; order Pseudomonadales; family Pseudomonadaceae; genus Aquipseudomonas. The sequence continues at coordinate 19,960 of NZ_JBAWDE010000322.1, read as the reverse complement.
TTCGTTGTGGGCGCGCGCATCGTCAATCGCCAGCAGCAATTGCTCGATGGTCAGCACGCCACGCTCCGAGCCTTCGGAACGCTGGATGGCGCGGCGCAGTTCAGGTGCGCTGATGGCCGCGGTACCCAGCTTGCCGACCACGATGCCTGCCGCCAGGTTGGCCAGGGCCACGGCGTGGGGCAGTTCTTCGCCGGCCGCGATGGAAGCGGCCAGGGTCGAAATAACCGTGTCGCCGGCGCCGGTGACATCGAACACTTCACGGGCGCGTGCCGGCAGGTGCATCGCCGGGTGGCCGGGGCGCAGCAGGGTCATGCCGTGCTCGCCACGGGTCACCAGCAAGGCGCCCAGGTCGAGGTCGGCCATCAATGCCGCGCCCTTGGTCACCAGGTCGTGCTCATCGGCGCAACCGCCGACGATGGCTTCGAACTCGCTGAGGTTCGGCGTGATCAGGCTGGCCCCGCGATAAATCGAGAAGTCCTTGCCCTTGGGGTCGGCCAGCACCGGAATGCCCCGGGCCTTGGCGGCCTGGATCAGCATCTGGTGGTTTTTCAGGGCGCCTTTGCCGTAGTCGGACAACACCAGCACCTTGATGCCTTCGAGCAACGCGTCAACCTGGCCGCTGAGGGTCAGGGCGTCGGTGGCGAAGGGTTCTTCGAAATCGATACGCAGCAATTGCTGGTGACGGCTCATGACCCGCAGCTTGACGATGGTCGGCTGATGGGCGATGCGCTGGAACACCGCGCGCACGCCTGCAGCCTCCAGGCTGTTGGCCAGGCTGTTGGCGGCTTCGTCGTCGCCGGTCACACCCACCAGGGAGGCCGGGGCGCCGAGGGCGGCAATATTGAGGGCAACGTTGGCAGCGCCGCCTGGACGGTCTTCGATTTGCTCGACCTTGACTACCGGTACCGGCGCCTCAGGGGAAATCCGTGAGGTACCGCCATGCCAGTAACGGTCGAGCATGACATCGCCGACCACCAAGACAGGGGCTTGATCGAATCGCGGCATGGACAACTTCATGGAGCAACCCACATACAAAATGAACAGGGGCGCGATATTAGCACAGGGTGAGCGCCGCCTAGTTCGAGAGCTTTATCCGCAATGCATCCTGCGCGAAAACTGGTTATTTTTTAAACAAGCTTGTCAGGATGTGCTGCACAGCGCCGGCCAATTCCACCGCGTCGGTATTGATCGTGCAGTCGGCTGCACGCGGCGCTTCATACGGGCTGTCCAGGCCGGTGAAGGCCTTGATCCGCCCGTCCAGCGCTGCGCGGTACAAGCCTTTGGGGTCACGCCGCGCGCAGACCTCGAACGGTGTGCTGATATACACCTCAAAAAACTGCCCCGGCCCGAACAGCGCCCTGGCGGTCGCGCGGTCGGCGCTGAACGGGGAAATGGCCGAGACAATCACGATCAGCCCCGCGTCCACCATCAACCGCGCCACTTCGCCGATACGCCGGATGTTCTCCTTGCGCGCCGCATCACTCATGCCCAGGTCATTGCATAAGCCGCTGCGCAAATTGTCGCCATCGAGCACAAAGGTGTGCCGGCCCTGCTCGTTGAGTTGCACCTCCAACGCATTGGCCAGGGTGGATTTGCCAGACCCCGACAGCCCCGTCAGCCACAGGCAGCAAGGCTGCTGATTCTTGAGTGCGGCCCGTGCGGTGACCGACAACGATAAGGCAAACGGCCGGATAGACGCGCAGCCACGGGAGAGTGACGGGTTATTCATAACCCAGGACCTCGTAGTCACGTTGATAGGCACGCCGGACCAGGCGCCGCGTACGCACGGAGCAGAACGCCTTGACCGGTTCGTTGCGACGCCCCACTGAGACATTCAGGTGCGGCAGCGATGAAGCCACGCCAAGGCGTTCGCACAGGTGCTGGAAGTCGTGCTGCAGCGTTTCCTGACGACCGAGAAAATCCATCGCCATGTGCCCCAGGTGATCGACCAGGAAGTCGGTCTGCGGCGCAAAATGCAGTTGGCGGCGCAGGTTGTCCGGGTGCAGCCAGCCCGCGACAAAATGGTCGAAGTCACGGTAGCTGGAAACCAGGGCCTGGGCGTGCCGGTCGCGGGCGCCCATCTGGTTGCTGCGCAAATAGGTATAGGCCGAGTAGGCGCGCTCCAGCGGGTCACGCACGAACGCGAATTTGAAGCTGCGTTCGCAGTGCTCGGGGAATTGCTGCTGATACCAGTAATACGGCAGATGCCCCGGCCAGCGCCCGTCCAGCAACGCCGAACACACGCTGCTGCCGGCACATTTGGGCACATGGATAAACACGCAGTTGTAGCGTTCGAAAGCGGGGTGAAGCCGGGTGAGCGCAGACAGGGATTTGTTCACCGCCTGGCGATCCACCACCGACAAGCGCCCCAGCAGAAACACCCGCTGGGGCTTGGGAAGCAGTTTCCAGAACAGACGTTGCAACATGCCATTTCCCACGCAAGAAGGTTAGCCCTCTCGTTCGTCATTCGAATCGAGAAGGCCAACATAGCAAGCGCCAGGCCGGGAATTATGTGGCGTTGGTCAAGCCCGTAAGGGACCTGATACAAAAAACGCGGCGCATTGCGCGCCGCGGGGTGTCAGGTGATGTTGTCCGTGGCCGGCTCATCCAGGCCCATGGCGTGCAGGCGCGAGTAATAGCCGCCCATGGCCAGCAGTTCAAGATGCGTACCACGCTCGACAATTTCACCGTGGTCCATCACCAGAATCAGGTCGGCTTTCTCGATGGTCGACAACCGGTGCGCGATCACCAGCGTGGTACGGCCCTTCATGACCTTGTCCAGCGCGGCCTGGATATGGCGCTCGGACTCGGTGTCCAGCGCCGAAGTGGCTTCGTCCAGAATCAGCAGCGGGGCATTTTTCAACAGCGCGCGCGCGATTGCCAGGCGTTGACGTTGGCCGCCGGACAGCAGCACGCCGTTTTCACCGACTTCAGTGTCCAGGCCTTTTGGCAGCTCGGCGATGAAGTCCATGGCGTAGGCATCCGCCGCGGCTTTCTCGACGTCCTCACGCGGCGCATCCGCCAGGTCACCGTAGGCGATGTTGTTGGCCACAGTGTCGTTGAACAGCGTCACGTGCTGGGTCACCTGGGCCACATGCCGGCGCAGATTGCGCAGGCGGTAGTCTTCGATTTCCACCTCGTCCAGCAGGATTTCACCGGTTTCGTGATGATAGAAACGCGGGATCAGGCTGGCCAGGGTCGACTTGCCGCTGCCCGAGCGCCCGACCAGGGCAATCATCTGCCCAGGCGCCGCACTGAAGCTGATGTTCTTGAGCACTTCGCGCTCAGTGCCGGGATAGGTAAAGCTCAGGTTGCGCACGTCCAGGCGACCGCTGACGCGATCACGCTCGACGGTGCCGCTGTCGACTTCCGGCACTTCATCCAGCTGTTCGAAGATGCTTTCGGCGCCTGCGACGCCCTTCTGGATGGTCGAGCTGACTTCCGACAACTGGCGGATCGGCTTGGGCAGCAGGCCCGCAGCCGTGATGTAAGCCACCAGGTCGCCCGCCGTGGCGTCGCCGCGCAGCAGCAGTACCAGGAACATCAGCGTGGCCATGGCGGTGTAGATCACCAATTGCAGCATCGGGGTGTAGACCGCGCCGGTCTTGTTCATGCGCAGCTGCTTGTCGGTGTTGCCTTGGCTGGCGGCCGCGAAACGCCGCTCTTCATAGCTTTCGCCACCGAAGCTGCGCACCACGCGGTAACCCTGGATGGTCTCGGACGCAACATGGGTCACGTCGCCCATCGCCACCTGGATCTTCTTGCTCTGCTTGCGGAATTTCTTGCTGGTGCTGCTGACCATCACCGCTATCAGCGGCAGGATCGCCAGCATCACCAGGGTCAGCTTCCAGTTCATCCACAGCAGGTAGCCGAACAGGAACACCACCGTCAGGCCTTCGCGGATGACCACCTTGATCGCGTCCGTGGCGGCACCGGTCACCATCGTCACGTTGAACGTGATACGGGAAATCAGGTGCCCGGAGTTGTGCGTATCGAAATAGCGGTTGGGCAGCACCAATAGCTTGTTGAACAGTTCGACCCGCAGGTCATGCACCAGGCCCAGGGACACCTTGGCCAGGTAGTAGTTACCCAGGAAGGAACCCAGGCCCTGCCACGCCGCGATCAGGATGATCAGCAGCGGCACGGCCATCAGCAATTTAAGGTCCTTGAACAACGGGATCTTGGGCAGGAACACCACGTCGGGATTGCTCAGGCCATCCACGAAGTATTTGAGGATTCCGGCGAGCATGGGCTGGGTGGACGCAAAGATCACAAAGCCCACAATACTCAGCATGAACATGCCGAGGTACGGTTTCACATAGCCCAGCAGCCGCAAATAAATTTTGAGGCTGGACTCCTGGTCCGCTTTGGGCGGTGCGTCACTCATGTGTCGAGCTCACTGATTGGATAGGACGCGAACTTTATCACAAGCGTCGGGTTTGGCCCGAGCCCAGACCAAAACACTGGCCAGCGCAATCGGCAGCCACGAGATAAACCACTCGGCGCGTGGCGTGCCGGTGAGGCTGGCAGCATCGAACTGCATGGCCAGGAACGAGAACACCCAGACGCCGATAACACCCTTGCCGTAGAGCGTGTCGCGCGCCTTCCAGGCTTGCCACAACACGCCGAACCACAGCCCGCACCACAGCAGCAGGCCAGGCAGGCCCAGTTCGATGGTGATGTGGGTGAACAGGTTGTGGGAGTGATCGAAATAAATGCCATCGGCAAGCACCTTGTAATCCCCGCCCAGTCCCAGGCCGGTCCACGGGTGTTCGGAAATCATCTGCAGCGCGGACATAAAGATCTGCGGCCGGTAGGAGACGCCCCGAGCCAGCATCAGCGATTGAAGGGCAAAGAACACCGCCAGCGCCGCCACAATCGCGCCAATGGCGAGCACGGTTGAACGCCGGTCGCGACACCAGGCAGGCATCGCCACCACAGTCAACAGCAGGGCCAGTGCGGCGCCACGGCTTTGGCTCAACACCACGAACAGCCCGAGGAGCGCGATGGACAGCACCCACGCCACTTGCATCCAACGGCCACGCGGCAGCCAATGCAGCAGCCAGACCGCCGCCACGCCAATCACATAGGCGCCCAGAATCGGGTGGGACAACTGGCCCAGGCCTTCAAGGCGCGCATACCACGCATTATGCTCAACGCCGTAAAACTTGATGATCGCCACCAGCGACGACAAGGCGAGGCCAAAACCACCCCACTGCATCACGCGGATCACCCGCTCGGTCTGGCCACAGGCAAACACCGGGAAAAACAGCAGGAACACGCCGATGTACAGCAGGCGCTTGGTTTCGCGCGAAGGATCTTCGGTATTGGTCCACGACAAGCTGATCGCACCCCAGGCCGCAAGCGCCACAAGCATCAGGCAAATCCAGCGCTGCTCACGCCAGACCGCCTTGAGACGCTCGCGCGCCGACCAGGCAAACACCATGGCCGGCAGCCAGAGAAACAGCGTCAAGCCTTGCTGGTAAATCTTGTTGGTTGGCGCAAAGGCAATCGCCAGCAAAAACCAAAGTAACCCGAAAATCATCCATACCTGCGCCCAACGACTTGCTTGCATCACCCGCTCCTGATTACATCCAACCCGCCAACCCGGCATGGTTAAAACCCAAAACTTTCGGCATTATTACCGATCTCTGTGCCCGCGACTTCCCACAAGGCTTTCCAACGATGCAATGTTCAAGGCTTGCTCAAGCCGATCTAACCGCGATGATTGAAGGCGCCAAAATCCTCGAGAAGGACAGCCACGGCCCGAAAGTCTACCTGCTGACCGACGGGAATATCCTCAAACTGTTTCGTCGCAAACGCCTGTTTTCCTCGGCGCTGTTTCGCCCCTACTCCAAGCGGTTCATCGACAACGTGGCGCAACTGCAGCAACGGGGCATCCCCACCTTGAGCGTACTCGCCTACTTCCAGCTGACGGCGCCCGGCATGACTGCCGTGCTGTATCGCCCGTTGCCGGGGGAAACACTGCGCCAGATTTCCAACCGCGAAGGCTTCCAGTGGGAATCGAACCTCGAGCCGCTGGTCGCGCTTATCCGCCGTTTGCATGGCGCAGGTATCTACTTCCGATCCTTGCACCTGGGCAATATCGTGGTGACGCCTGACAATGAAATGGGGCTGATCGACGTGGCCGACATGCGCTTTTTGCGCGCGCCGCTGAACCCGGAGCTGGCACGGCGCAACCTGCAGCACTTCGCACGCTATATTGCGCGCGAGAAGCTGAACGATCGCTTTCCAATGCACGCGCTCGAACAAGCGCTGCTAGCGGCATGAAAACAGCCGTTTGGAGGTTTCACTGAAGTCTTCCCAGGCTTGCTCCGGCGCCAGCGCCCGCGACTGAGCCTCGAGCACTTCCTGCGCAGAAGCGGCGAATGCACGCTCCATCAGGCGGCCCCAGGCTTCTGTGTTGTCTGAAGGGGCGTACCAGCCGGTATCCGCCAACTGCTCGCGGAACACCGCCAGCTCGCTGGTGAGCACCGGCACTCCGGCCATCACCGCCTCTTGCAGAATCAACCCCAGGCCCTCTTGCGTCGACGGGATGGCGACCCAGTCAAAGGCCCGGTAGAGCGTCGCCGCGTCGGGCAAGTGGCCCGGCAGCGAGACCTTGCCCTGCAAGCCGAGCTGCTCGACAAGCGCTTCGAGGTCTGGCCTTGCAGGCCCCTCGCCGATGATCACCAGCCGCGCGTCAGGCTGCTCGGCAGCCACCCCGGCAAACGCCTCCAGCAAGCAGCCAAACCCTTTGCCGTCGACCAGCCGGCCTACAGCGCCCAGCACCGGCGAGCCATGCGACGGCAGGCCAAGGCAAGACCGCGCCGCTTCCCGAGACAGCGCAGCGGCACGGAAAGCCACCGGGTCGAACGCGCTGCGCAGCACCGCCACCGGGCGTTTGAGGTAACGCTCCAGCGAGTCGGCCAGGGTTTGCGAGACGGCCGTCAAGGTCAATTGTGACGCCGCAAATTGGTCAAACAGCTTCTGATCGGCCCGACGCAGGCGCGTGGAGCCATGAAATACAACGACAGCGCGCACCTGCGGCATGCGCTGGAGTATGGGCAGGATCACCCGGGCAACCCCGATACCATCCAGCAGTACCACCTGAACGTCTGCGGGCAGCGCCTTTGCAAAACGCGCACGCATCCAGGGCATCAGCAGCTTCCAGAAGTGCCGCCCCTTGAGCCGTGCCGAGGAGAGCTTCCACTCCAGCGCCGGCTCATCCTCTTGCGCACTGCCTTGAAGCAGCCAGGTGTCAATCGGTGCATCACTGACAGCGTGGGAGAGTATTTGTTGATGAACCTTCTGCACCGAAGCGAATGCAGTACCACCGGCCCACATGATGTTGAGGATACTCATCGAAAATAATGACCCTTATGCGGCGTTTTGGTGGCTTGTAAAAAATAACTACGGGATCAACCAGCCGATACCGACACCCAGTATCAACATCAAAACCAGCTTGATCCGCTCTCGCCGCTTGCGTCGCGCCTTGGTCAAACGCTCTTCCGACGTCCCTACATGCAACCCGAAGCCGGTATGCAGGACCGCATCGCCTTCCAGGGTCACGGCGCCCAGGTTCAGCTGCGCGTAACGCCTGGAAAGCCCCTTCTCACCTTCGAACCCTGAATAGGGCGCACACAACCGGTATTCCTTGATCCGCCGCAGGCCCGGGTTCAACGAGAACCCTTGCCACTCAGGCTTATCCGACAGCAAGGGATAACAAGGCACCCCGCCAATCACCTCACGCGGCCCCAGATGGATATAGGGGCTGTGCACCTGCAAGTCGTAGACATAGTTGCGCAGCCAGACTTGAAGAATGTCGGGCCGCTGCTCCAGTACTGTCTTGGAATCCTCGACAAACCCCGGCCGATAAAACGCCCAATCATCTTCGCAATGGAATATGTAAGGGGTCTTGACCGACTCATAGGCCAGGTCGATGGATGCCAGTTGCCCAAGCTTCGGGCGGTTGATCAGGAAAGTGCAACGACTATGCCAGTGCTCGGGGATCGCTTGGCGTACCGCGTCATCGCCGGAGTCTTCGGTGATAAAGACTTCGCGTATATCCGCCGTGTTGAACTGATCGAAGCTCTCGAGCGTGCGCTTCAACAAATCGAAGCGACCGCAACTGGTCACCACGAGCGTTATGTCGCTTTGATCGGAGAATTGCATTCAATGCCTCGATAATATCATATAGCCATCAACTGCGGCCAACTGGCCGCCATCAAGCGCCCAGTTTAAGGCGCCACCTTTCCAGCCAACTCAACGGTCCGTGCGGCCGCAGCGGCGGCTGGAGCACCTCGACAATGCGCTGGCCGATACGCGCGAAGCTGAACTGGCTGACCGCCAGCGCTTGCCCGTTACGCGCAATCTCTGCCGCCAACTGCGGGTCCGCCCGCAATACCGTCAATTTTTCCTGCAACTGCGCGATGTCTTTGTAGAACACCACATTGACCATGTCCTTGAACCCAAGGGCTTCGTTTTCCGAAGCCCCCTGATCAAACGCCAGCAGCACGCAACCACAGGCCATGGCCTCGAAATTCTTGATCATGTACTCGCCCATGCCCACATCGGCACTGACGAAAAAACGAATGCGGTTAAGGGTCTCGCAGTATTCCTCACCGGATTTGGTACGCGTCACCACCAAAGGTTCAACCCGCGCCAACTCATCCAGCAATGCCTTGCGACCACTATAGGCGACGCTGTTGGTACTGCCGACAAACGCTAGTTCAATGTCGCGCTCGCGCTCCTGCGCCTGCAAGAGTGCCTGATCATAGCCCTTGGGCACGAACACTGCGTCAAAGCCTTCTGCGCGCAGGCGTTCGGTGACCATGTGACCGGAACTGATCACTCGTACCCAAGGCAGGCGGCGGTAATGGGCACTGAACTTACCGGTGTACTTGCAGGGAATGTAGTTCTGGTAGGCGTCGTGCTCGAGGATCACCAGGTTGGGGATCGTGCGGATAAACCCGGCCTGACGGATCTCTTGCTTGAAGCGCAGGAAGAAGACAATGCGGTCATAGCGGGTCACGTCGACTTCGCGTCGGAAGTAACCGCGCAGGTTGCGCTGCTCGTCGCTGCTCAACCAGCGGGTATCACACTCGCAGTGCTCGGCAATGCCTTCATACAGACGATCCAGAATCGCGCGCTGTTCTTTCTGCACCAGAAATAACACTTTCATATCTCTTCCTTACGCAATTGCCAGAACAACTCATGCCGTCGTACGGCCTTGCGGAAAAACTCGTTCTCGCCATACGGCGACCGCGCGCGCCCCGCCAACACCCGCTGCAGCCAGCGCCGCACACGGCGCTTGAACGGCGCCGCGGGCTGCAGGTCATGCATCATGCCCAGCGCCATGGCCTTGTCGCGCTGCTGTGCCAGCGACAACGACAGGCTGCATGGCTGCAGTTCCTGCACGGGGTCAAACAGCGGCGGCAGGGCAATGCCGGCGCCCGCATCGCCCATCGGCCAGCGGTCGTTGTCATGCAGGTGGTTGGCGTAGCCCAGCACCCTGGTCGGCTGCCATTCCAGCCCTTGCAGGGCCTCGAGCACCGCTTGCTGGGCGCAGATATGGTCAGGATGGGGATCTAGCACCGGGTGCGGCAATACGATCACCTCGGGCCGCGCCGTCAGCAGCAATTGGCGCAGGTCGGCGAGCAGGTTATTCCAGGTCGGCAGGCCGTCATGGTCCGCCGGCAACGCGAAGGGGTTGAACTGGCGGAACAGGCGGATATCCGACAGGTCGGCCTCACGCGAGGCAACCGGCTGATCCGGCGTGGCGCGCATCGCCGGCAATTGCAGGCAGAAGTAGCCCAATTGCACGCAATGCGCCTCTGGCACGCCGGCCCAGCGTGGCACGGCAATGCTGTCCCAGGCGCGCAAGCGGCCCTTGAGCCGCGAGGCCTCGACCGAATCCAGGCCCATCTGCTGATAGTGCTCGGCTTCGATTTCCCCCGCCGTGAGGGTCACGATCCATGGCTTGTCGGCCTGGCTGTACAGGCCAAAGGCGGCCAACTCGGCGTCGTCGGCGTGGGGCGCGATGACCATCACGCGCTGCGCCGAATAATCCTCGGTGGCCCAGGCCCAGAGTCGCGGTGCGCCCTGCAAGGTGCAAAAACGCCCGCGCAGCTTCAGCTCGCCGGCCAACAGGGCCGGGGCCAGCCCGCTGAGGTTGAGATAACGCACGCCATTCACGCCACGCTCGAAGGCCTGCCGGTCAAGGCTGCCACCGCCCGATATCTCGACGGCCGGGTCCAGGAAGCGCCCCAGCCAGCCGCTTTTGAGCTTGATCGCCAACACCAGCGTCGCATTGGCTGGCAGCGGCGCATCGACGCGCAGTCGCCCGTCTTCCAGACGCACACCGGATAATTCGGCATCCGCCGCGAAACGGTATTGATAGTCTTCCTTCAGCGCATAAAACAGATGGTCGGCAAACCACGCTTCGTGGGCCGCCCAGGCCAGCACGCCGAGCACCAAAGGCAACCACCAGGCCACGCAGATGCCGATCGCCACCAGCAGCAGCAGGCCGATCAACACGCCGATACGTTTATTGCGCCGATGGCGCTTGAGCAATTGTTGTTTGCGGCTCATACGGTCAATACCGGCACAGGGTTGCACCAACGGTCCTTGTACTCACGGTCGGCACGCCCGAAGGAGAAACGCAGCGGCTTGCCGACTTCGCGCGCCTGCTCCCAGGCACTCTGGGTGTTGAGGAAACTCAGCACGCTGCCGGGGCTGAACGCGCGGGTTTCGGGGTCGACGCCGCCGTTGACGTACTCCACGCTGATCCACTCGGGCGACTCGACCCGGTACACCAGCTGCACCGCGATGGGCGCGTCATTCAAGAAAATCACCGAACCGATCAGCCATTCGCGCAGCAGCTCGATCACCTCACTCATGCGCTCGGCGCCCGTGGCGACAAAACCCCAGCGGCGCAGGAACAAGTCGCAGTAAATCGCCGCCAGTTCCTGGCTGGAAAACTCGCTGACCGGGCGCACAACGCCACCGGCCTCTTCCAGCAAGCGCAGCTCGCGGCGCTGGTTGTAGCGAAATTTCTTCGAGAGTTCTTCCGGGGTGCGGGCCATGGCCAGTTGCTCGGCCTGCGGTTTGAGACCACTGAAACGCCCTTCATTCAGGGCCGACAGGTAGCGCGCACGCTGGCGCAACGGCGCCTGGGCGCCGGGTGCGGCAGGCAGGATCAGCTCGGCATTGCCCAGGTCGAACAGGCCCTTTTTGCCGCGCCGCTTGAGCACATCCTTGGACAAGGCCAGGTCGCGGCCCCAGGTCGCGATGCACGCCTGCAGCTCCCCGCCCTGCTCCCAGGCCAGGTAGCGCACCGGGATTTCAGCCAGCCCGGCGAGACGCTCGATCACCTGTGGATGGGTCGCCACGCTGCCGCCAAAACGCTGCCAGGCGCCGCTGTAGACCGGTGCATCGACGACGGACCAGCCGCGCTCGCGCCAGCCTTGGAATCGATTGAGCATCAAGCCCCCGCGGTCAGTTCAATAACGTGCGGCAGTTGCCAGAAGGTAGCGCGTACCGCCTGATCCGAGAAACGCTCGCGCAGGCGCTCCAGCATCATCTCGGCGCACTGCCGTTGCTGGTGTTGATCCATCGCAGCCAGGTGCCGCAGCCCCTGGGCGAGGTGTTCGGCATCGCCGAACGGGAACAGAATGCCCACGCCCTCGACCACTTCCTTCGCCCCGCCGCAGGCAGTCGCCAGCAGGGGCACGCCCGCCGCCATGGCTTCCAGCAGCACCATGCCGAAGGGTTCGTTGTCGGAACTCAGGGCAAAGACGTCGAATGCACGGAAATACCGGCGCGCATCCGGCACCTGGCCGAGGAACAGCACCTGGTCGGCAATCCCCAGTTCACGGGCAAGCGCCTTGAGGTCTTGCTCCAGACGCCCGCTGCCAAGGATCGCCAGGCGGCTGTCCAGCGGCAAATGCGGCAGCGCCAGGGCAAAACCCTTGAGCAGCGTGGCCTGGTCCTTGTCCGGGTGCAGGCGACCGACATTGCCGACCACCCAGTCGTCCGGCGACAGCCCCAATGCATCGCGCGCCTCATCCGCCGGCACCTGGCTGGCCTGCAAGGCGTCGACATCGATGCGGTTATACAAGGTCTGGATGCGCGCGGGCGGCCAGCCCGGCAGGCAGCGGCGCATGTCGTCGTGCACCGCGTCGGACACGCCCAGCAGGCTCAGGCGCTTGCGGAATATCCCGGCAAACAGCTTGCGCGTGCGGCGCTGGTAGTCACCAAAGGCGTGGTGCACGCCGATCACCGGCAACCGCGTGGCCAGCAAGGCCACGTAGATCGGCTTGAAACGGTGGGCAATACAGAAACTGAAGGTGCGCGACGCGGCAATCTTGCGCAGCTGGGCGATGGCCCCCAGCTTCAGGCCACGGATGGCCTTGGAACTGAATTCCATGAACAGCACTTCATCACTGGCACATCCGGCGGCCACCTCGGGGTCGGCGACCCCGGTGAGAAACACCGTGGTCACCTTGTAGCCGGAGCCTGCGAACAGGCTGGCGTACTGCCGCGCGCAATCCAGGAACGGCCCGTCATAGCCGTGGCAGAACTGCAGGACGTGGCGGTCAGCCGAGCGCGTCATAAGGGTCCACGCCGTCTTTGACGACCAGGATGTCTTCCATGATCAGGTACTGCAGATCGGAGCCGAAGAACATGTTCAGCGCATCGGTCGGCGAGCAGATCATCGCTTCGCCACGACGGTTGAGCGAGGTGTTCAGGGACACGCCGTTGCCGGTCAGCACTTCCAGCTCTTTCATCATGTCGTAGTAGCGCGGGTTGTACTCGCGCTTGAGCACCTGGGCGCGCGAGGTGCCGTCTTCATGCACCACTTCCGGCACACGGGTTTTCCATTCTTCCGCCACTTCAAAGGTGAAGGTCATGAACGGCGCCGGGTGGTCGACCTTGATCATCTGCGGGGCCACGGTGTCGAGCATCGACGGGCAGAAAGGCCTCCAGCGCTCGCGAAACTTGATCTGGTGGTTGATGCGATCCGCCACGCCGGTCGCGCTCGGGCAACCGATGATCGAACGACCGCCCAAGGCACGCGGGCCGAACTCCATGCGGCCCTGGAACCAGGCCACCGGGTTGCCGTCGACCATGATCTTGGCGATGCGCTGAGGCATGTTTTCGATCTTGCGCCAGTTCGGCTTGCTCGCGTGCCTGGCGCACGCGGCAATCACGTCTTCGTTGCTGTAGGACGGGCCGAGGTAGACGTGTTCCATCTTCTCTACCGGAACACCACGGGCGTGGGACACATAGGCCGCCGCGCCGACGGCAGTGCCGGCATCGCCGGACGCCGGCTGCACGAACAGCTCTTTCACATCGTCACGCGCGATGATCTTCTGGTTCAGCTTGACGTTCAGCGCGCAGCCGCCGGCGAAGGCCAGCTTGCCGGTGTCTTTCAGGATGTCGCCCAGGTAGTGGTCGATCATCTGCAGGGCCAGCTTCTCGAACAGCGCCTGCATGCTGGCCGCGTAGTGGATATACGGCTCGTCGGCGATATCGCCTTCGCGCTTCGGCCCCAGCCACTCGATCAGTTTCGGCGAGAAGTAGAAGCCCTTGCCCTTCTCTTTGTAGCGACGCAGGCCGATGACGTTGGCGTAGTCGGTGTTGATCACCAGCTCGCCGTTTTCAAACGAGGCCAGGCGCGAGAAATCGTACTTGCTGGCATCGCCATACGGCGCCATGCCCATGACCTTGAACTCGCCGTCGAGCATCTCGAAGCCGAGGAACTCGGTGATTGCGCCGTACAGGCCGCCCAGGGAGTCCGGGTCGTAGAATTCCTTGATCTTGTGGATCTTGCCGTTTTCGCCGTAGCCGAAGAACGTGGTGGCGTACTCGCCCTTGCCGTCGATGCCGAGGATCGCGGTTTTTTCCTGGAAGCCGGAGCAGTGGTAAGCACTGGAAGCGTGGGCCAGGTGGTGTTCAACCGGTTCGATCTTGATTTTCTTCGGATCGAAGCCCAGTTGCTCCAGGCACCAGACGATCTTGTTGCGATAGCGCTTGTAGCGACGGTTGCCCATCAGGATCGCGTCGAGCGCGCGGTCCGGGGCGTACCAGTAACGCTTGGCATAGTGCCAGCGCGCCTCGCCGAACAGGCTGATCGGGGCGAACGGGATCGCCACTACGTCAACGTCGGAAGGCTTGATGCCAGCCTGCTCCAGGCAGAACTTCGCCGATTCGTAGGGCATGCGGTTCTTTGCATGTTTGTCGCGTACGAAGCGCTCTTCTTCGGCGGCCGCGATCAGCTTGCCGTCGATATACAAGGCTGCGGAAGGATCATGGCTAAGGGCGCCGGACAGGCCAAGAATCGTCAATGCCACAGGGGTCTAGCCTCTTTTAGTCTGCATGCAGGCGGGTTGCGCCTGAAAAAAGTGTGCTTCCCGCCTGGGCAGGAAACAGCTAAAGGGCGGGATTATAGCGTAAACGTGAAGGGAATATCCTTGTGGCGATCAGCCCCGTGCTGATGGCAATGCGCGTACCCGGCCCTAGCGGATGATGATACTGCCGTCGCTGCTTTGCCGATAAATCGTATAAGGCAGCAGGGCAGTGTCCAAAACCCCGGAAATAAGCGAATCAACAAATACAAAGGGCACGAAATTGAGATGGTCATCAAACGCGCCGTAAGGATTCGGCTCACCGTGCAGCCTGCACAGGTTGTAGCCAACCCCACTGTAGATGCGCGGAATCGACTGACAGTAAGTCTTCTGGCTGCGCAGTTCACGGGCGGCAACACCCTCCTCACGCATCACGGTATTGATCGTGCCGCAACCGGCCAGTGCCAGGAAGACTGCAAACCACAGGACTATCGACCCAATCCTCACGAACCACTCCTTTTGACCTATTGGCCATTTTCACTGGCGGGGTTGAGCACGCTAACATCGAAGCCGTTGACGATCGCGTGAGGATGCGGCCGATACAACGTAGGACGATTCTCAAATGATAAAAACCGCCTGAACCACTAAACTCGCGCCCTTTTGCGCGTTTATGCCTTATGCGCCACGGATTCCGGCTGACCATGAAAACCCTCGCCCGCTTCACCCTATTGCTGCCCGGCCTGCTCGCCCTTTGCGACCGCGCCCAGGCTGACGACACCGCGCTGATCCTCGACCCCAGCGTGGTCACCGGTTCGCGCAGCGCCAGCCCGACGTTCGACCTGCCGTACTCGGTGGACGGCATCAGCCGCGAGCAGATCAGCGATGGTCAATTGCGCATCAATGCCTCCGAAGCCCTGTCCCGCGTGCCCGGCCTGGTGGTGCAGAACCGCCAGAACTATGCCCAGGACCTGCAGATTTCCTCCCGCGGCTTCGGCGCCCGCTCGGCGTTTGGCGTGCGTGGCATCAAGTTGATTGCCGACGGCATCCCTGCCAGCACCCCGGACGGCCAGGGCCAGGCGGCCACGTTCAACCTCGATACCGCCGAGCGCATCGAAGTGCTGCGCGGGCCCGCCGCCACCCTGTATGGCAGCAATGCCGGCGGTGTAATCCAGATGTTTTCCCGCGACGGCGAAGGCCCGCCGCGCATCGGCGCTGAAACCCTGGTAGGCAGCGACGGCCTGAACAAAAACCACCTCACCGCCGAAGGCGCCGCCAATGGTGCGGGCTTTGTACTCGACGCCTCGCGCATGGACACCAATGGCTACCGCGACCACAGCAGTGCGCGCCGCGACCAGACCTTCGCCAAGCTCAACTTCCAGCCGGATGACGACAGCAAGCTGGCCCTGATCTACAGCAGCCTGGAGCAGAACGGCACCCAGGACCCGCTCGGGCAGACCTGGGACGCCTACAAGGCCGACCCACGCTCGGTGAGCACTAATGCGCTGACGTACAACACACGCAAAAGCATCGATCATCAGCAACTGGGCATGAACTACGCGCGGTATTTCGGCGATGCCACGTTGCAGGTGAATGGGTATACCGGGCGGCGCAGTGTGATTCAGTACCTGTCGATTCCGGACCGGTTCGCCAGCGGCTTCCCCAACCCGGCTAATGCCCGAGGTGGCGTGGTGGCATTCGATCGTAAGTTTTACGGCGGCTCTGTGCATTGGCTGCAGCCCATCAGCAGTGCTCCTGGCGACCTGAACCTGATCGCTGGCCTCGATTACGACCGCAGCCAGGATGATCGCCAGGGTTATTCCAACACCGTCAACGGCGTGCATGGCATTAAGGGCGCCTTGGGCCGTGACGAAATTGACACCGCCACCAGCCTCGACCCCTTTGTGCAAGCCAACTGGCTGCTGGGCGACTGGACGCTGCAAGCCGGCCTGCGCCACAGCACGATGGAAATGGATGTGGACGATCATTTCCTCAGCGATGGCAACGACAGCGGTAACAAGACTTACCAGAAGAACACCCCGTCGGTCAGCGTCATGTACGCCTTTACCCCTGACCTGCACGGCTATGTCAGCGCGGGCAAGGGATTCGAAACGCCCACCCAGGCCGAGTCGGCGTATTCCAGCACCTCGAACGGCTTCAACTTCGCGCTCAAGCCATCGGTCAGCAAACAGTATGAAATTGGCTTGAAAGCCCGCCTCGGCGAGGATACCCGGCTCAACGCAGCGCTGTTCCAGATCACCACCGAAGACGAATTGGTTGTGCAGCAATCCAGCGGCGGTCGCACCACCTACCAAAACGCCGGCCGCACCCTGCGCCGCGGTTTCGAACTGGGCATCGAGAGCCAGCTGGCCGACCACTGGAGCACCAGCCTCGCCTACACCCGCCTGCACGCCACCTACGACAGCGACTTCACCAGCGGCGGCAGCACCGCCGTCGACAAGGGCAACTACCTGCCCGGCGTGCCGCAAACCACCCTGTTCGCCGAGCTGAACTGGAAACCCCGGGACTGGGTCAGCACCGCCGTCGAAGGCCTGTATCGCAGCAAGGTCTACGTCGAAGACACCAACAGCCAACACGCCGCGCCGGGTTACAGCGTGTTCAACTGGCGCGCACGCTTCGAGCAGAAGGTCGAGCACTGGACCTTCCACCAGACCCTGCGCCTGGACAACCTGCTCGACCGCCAATACGTCGGTTCGGTGATCGTCGGCGACGGCAATGGTCGCTACTACGAAGCGGCGCCAGGTCGGTCGTGGTATGCCGGGGCCGGAGCGGAGTATCAGTTCTGACCCGCGCGCCCGGCACAAAACCCGAAACGGGCGGTCGAACCGCCCTGACCACCCCCTTCAGCCTGCAAGGAACGCTCATGAAACACATCGCGGTTATCGTCGCTCTCGGCCTGCTCAGCGGTTGCAGCGCACTCGGCTGGAAGAGTGGCAACACGGCCGACGCCCCGTATAAAGACATGCTCAAGAAGCCGCTGCTGGCCGATTCGATCATGCGTGACGGCGACGACCTCAGTTACCAGGTTCACGTCACGCTGACCAACAATGTTTCCGTGCCGGATATCGCCCAGCTTCAGGCGTCCTGCGCCACGCCGAGCGGGAGCCTGCTGTACATGGAGGCACCTGGAACCCTGAAGCCCGATGGCCAGCCCACGCGCATCACCGTCATGCGCAACCTGACGCCGCAAGTGGTGGGCGAACTGCAACACAACGCCAGCTTTATCGAGGCTTGCGCGCGCACGCCACGCCCCGATTGGCGCCTCGTCAGCACCACGGGCACCCAGCGCCAATTGCTGATCGACCAGGCCAGCCTCAAGACCGTGGGCGAAAAAATCGAGCTGTGGGGCGCCTACGATGAGCCGCTCATCCTGATCAACAAAGTCAAAAAAATGCCCTACGCCCAGACGCGCATGCACTGGGAGGTCAGTTGCAGCCGCCAGACCTATCGCACCCTGGCCGCCTTCAGCCTCACCCCGAAAAACACGGTGACCTTCGGCGACGTCGTCGCGGTCCCGGTCGACCAGCCCTTCAGCACCGCCGAGGCAGATACCCAGGCCTTGCTCAAGGCCGCGTGTTCGCCAACCACCGCGCAACTGCCGGTCGCCGTTGCGCGCACCAAGCTCCAGCAAACCCTGACGCCCGCGCCGGTTCCAGCAACGGTGACGGAGGCGATCTCTGCACTGGGCATGCCCGCTGCCCCCAAGTCACTGCATCATCTTGTGGAGAAGCGTAACCTGGGCTCCAGCAGCTTGCAGACGGACGTACTCATTGAGCCAGGGGCCGCAGACGGCCAGCTCAAAGTCCGCCGCACCACTCAATACTCAACCGCCACCACCACGACATTCCGCGGTTTGTTCAGCCTGACCTTCCAAAGCGAATTTGAACTGCGCGGGCTGAACGTCTCGGCGGCGAGCAACGTTGAACAACTCAGCTTCAGTGGCGACTGGAAGCAAATGCCGATCGGCTCAACGCTGGGGTTCAAGGTCAAAGAGCGCAACCGCAATACGGCTGAAGAAGATCGCCTGCTGTCCCGCGACTCGTCCTGCGTGGTAGCGCGGGAACTGCCGGCCAGCAAAATCAACTCCGCGCTGAGCGGCAATGCGAAGGAGCTCAACTGCACGGCCACAGGTGAGAACTACCAGGCGACCGGCACCGTCATGTACCTGCAGGACTACGGGTATTTCTTCGCCAGCAAGGACGTGATCCAGGGCAAATACGAAACCCGCACGACGCTGGCGAAGGTGCAATAACGCCGGCTAATAGCGCTCGGGCGGGCAATCCTCGAGCGCCACTGCGTTAACTATTTACCGCAGGCACCGTCGCAGGCAATCGCTGGTCGATCACCTGGTACAACGCGCTGCTCTGCGGCCAGTTACGCATGAATCGTGCGCGATCCTTGGCATACGCCGGCGCAAAACTGGCGACTGAGCGGTGCTGACACATGGCGTCCAGGTCGATCAGCGCCCAGCGATCTTCAGCCCAGAACAGGTTATGGCCCTTGAAGTCGCCATGGCTGATGCGCTCACGTATCAACTCGGCAAACAGGTGGTCCAGCGCCAGCAGTTCCGCTTCCGGCGCATCGCCGTTTTCCACGTAGGGCGCAAAGCGCTCGATAATGTCCGGCCCCGGCAGGTACTCGGTGACCAGGTAGGCCCGGCTGCGCAGCCACAAAAATCGCTTCTCCAGCACCGCCAGCGGCTTGGGCGTAGCAATGCCAAGGAACGCCAGGCGATTACCCTCGCGCCACGAATGCCAGGCGCGGCTCGGGCGCCAGAAGCGCTTGAGCCAATGCGCAAACCCCTTGATGTTGTAGCGCTTGATCACCAGCGGCCGCCCGGCCACGTCGACCTTGGCCACGCTGGCCGCGCCACCGGTCTTGTACATTTGGCCCTGCTCCAGCAGCGCGTCGGCCTGGTCGAGTACCGGCAGCATCGCGGGCTCTTCCTCGCGACGAATCGCGCGCAAGGCAAAGGCACCACGCACCACGCTGAACAGCGTGCATTCGCGGCCGACCTTGTTCAAAAAGTCCTTCAGGCGCCAGGCGCTGACCTTGCGCACCTGGGCTTCGAGGGCCTGCATCGGCAAGGCGTGCTCGCCATTGCTCAGCAGGTAATACACCAACAACTCTTCGTTGAACGGCTCGAGATTCTTTGGCAACTGGGCAAAAAACACCCCGAGGTTTTCCAGCACGCGATTGCGCGACAGCGGCTTGCCGGCCTCTTCCACGCGAATCCCGGCGCCATCGATCAAATACAGCTTGCCGCCCTGACGCAGCAGGTTGTCCAGGTGCAGGTCTTCCTGCCATAGCCCTTTGGCATGCATCTGGGCAATCGCGCCCAGCGCTTCGGCCAGCACCGCGGTTTGCTCGTCGGCCAACGGCGGCAGACCTTCGACGGCGCGCCAGGCATCGGCCAGGCTTTCGGCGCCCTCAAGAAACTCGAACAGCAGCCAACCGCCCTCGCCTTCCTGCAAGCCATCGGCGAGCAACAACGGGGTGGTCAGGCCTTGCTCGGCGAGCAGGCGCACGCCGCTGAGTTCGCGCTGGAAATGCCGCGCCGCCTTGCTGCCCACCAATAATTTGGCCAGCAC
>NZ_JBAWDE010000321.1:0-4511 GCF_049590575.1 Pseudomonas sp. | reverse complement strand
CCGTCGAGCCGCACAGCACCGAGCCGATCGGCGCGCCAAGGCCCTTGGACAGGCACACCGAGACCGAATCGAAGTGCTGGGCAATTTCGCCTGCATCCACGCCCAGCTTGACCGCCGCGTTGTAGAGCCGCGCGCCGTCCAGGTGCAGGGCCAGGCCATGCTCACGGGTGAACGCACGGGCTTTGGCCAGGTACTCAAGGGGCAGCACCTTGCCCTGCATGGTGTTTTCCAACGCCAGCAGGCGCGTACGGGCGAAGTGGAAGTCGTCGGGCTTGATCGCTTCCAGCACCTGATCAAGGTCCAGCGAGCCGTCCGCCTGTACCTCCAGCGGCTGCGGCTGGATCGAGCCGAGCACCGCCGCGCCGCCGCCCTCGTATTTGTAGGTATGCGCCTGCTGGCCGACGATGTACTCCTCGCCACGCTCACAGTGCGCCATCAACGCCAGCAGGTTGCTCATGGTGCCGGTGGGCACGAACAACGCTGCGGCAAAACCCAGGCGCTTGGCCAGTTCCGCCTCCAGATGATTGACGCTGGGGTCTTCACCGTAGACGTCGTCGCCACTGACGGCAGTGGCCATCGCGTCGAGCATGCCGGGGGTGGGTTGAGTCACGGTGTCGCTGCGCAGGTCGATCACAGACATGAAGCCAGCCTCTCAAGGGTTCAGTAAGTTTCTTATAGAGATGATTACTGCGGGCAAAGCCATGGAATATCAAGCCCTGCCTTTCCTCAATCGAATACCAACCAAACAAACCGATATAGGTTATCGATACGGCGCTCGTGCAGTTTTTGAAAAACCATGTTAAAAACTCTCCGCCGCCAGGGTTCTGGCGGCAACGTTCTCAGGGCGGGGTGCAATTCCCCACCGGCGGTAATTGCACGCAATGTGCATAGCCCGCGAGCGCTTGGCGCCTCGAACTGCTCACGCGGTACGGCGACAAGGTCAGCAGACCCGGTGTGATCCCGGGGCCGACGGTCATAGTCCGGATGAAGAGAGAACGGGATTGGCACCTAAGGGCCGAACGCTGACCGCATGCTTGCATGCCGCAGCGGTGCGTACCCTTAAATCCCATTCGATTCATAACGCCCTGTTTTTTTCTTAAACAGGAGTCAGAACATGCAACCCACCGCAATCGACAGCAAGAGCAAAAACCATCACGGCGAGCGCGTCGCGTTTATCCAGGCCTGCTGGCACAAGGATATTGTCGACCAATCGCGCAAAGGCTTCCTCGCCGAAATGATCGCTCAGGGCTACCAGGAATCGGACATCGACTTCTTTGAAGTCGGCGGCGCCTTTGAAATGCCCCTGCACGCCAAGCTGCTGGCCAAGACCGGCCGTTACGCCGGTATCGTTGCCGCCGCGCTGGTAGTGGACGGTGGCATCTACCGCCACGAATTCGTTGCCCAGTCGGTGGTCAGCGGCCTGATGCAGGTGCAGCTGGAAACCGAAGTGCCGGTGTTCTCGGTGTCCCTGACCCCGCACCACTTCCACGCCGGCACTGAGCACCACACCTTTTTCTATGAGCACTTCGTGCACAAAGGCCAGGAAGCTGCGCGTACCTGCGCCGATACCCTGCACAAGGTGCGAGCGATCCGTCGCAGCGAGCCGCGTGCCGTCGCAGTCTAAGCAGCACCGCAAAACAACTGTGGGAGGGGGCTTGCCCCCGATGGCGGTGTCTCAGCGACAGATGATCTGACTGACACACTGCTATCGGGGGCAAGCCCCCTCCCACATTTCGGTCCGGTTAGGGCTCAGGTCTATGCCAACCCGGCATCCGTGGTCGGCACAATCAATATCCCCGCCCGCAAGCCATTCTTGACCTTCGGGTTCGGGAAGATAATGCGCGCGCCCTCCTCCTCGATCACCCAGCGCGTCTTGGCCACGTCTTCGGCCAGCAGATACCCCTTGGCCAACGGCGAAAAATTTTCCACATCCGCCGGCAGGTGCATCAGGAAGGCATCGCTGTGCTTGATGACTTCACGGGACACGGCAAACAGCTGCAGGCCCTCCAGGCTCTCGGTAAGCGGTTCGCTGCCCTCGATGATCTGCTTCAGGCGCGTTTCCAGGCGCGACACATCCACGCCCTGGTTGTGCCCGAACGGCCGCGCTTTACCCAGTTCCAGGGTGAAGGCTTCGGCCCCCAGCTGTTCATAGGTAAACGCAGTGAAGGTGATCGAGGTCTTGTTCTGCAGGAGTACCGCTTGCATGCCCGCGGCGTGCAGGCGCGCCAGCTCATGGCGTGAATGCTGGCGCCCCTCCTTCCACGGGTACAGGGCAAACTGCTCGATTTTCGAGCCGCGGATCGCGGTGTGCAGGTCGTAATGCAGGCGCGACCGGCCCGGCAGGCTGAAAAAACTGCGGGCCAACTGCTCCAGCTCGGCGGCGCGCATGGCTTCGGGGCCGATGTTTTGTTCATGCCGGCCGTTGAACAGCCGGTTGACGTCCAGTTCGAGGTAACGCTCGCCGCGGCGCATGGCCTCGGGGTTGCCGAACAGGAACAGAATACGGGTTTGGGGCTTGATCTGCCCACGGGCGATGCCATGCAACAGGCGGTCGAGCAGTTCGATCGGCGCGGTTTCGTTGCCATGGATGCCGCACGACAGCAGCAGGTCGCTGCCGTTGTCCAAGGCCTGCGGCGGGCGCACTTCGAGCGCGCCCTCGCTGAGCCAGCGCATCTGCACGCCGTCGACAGTCAGTTGAATTTTTTGCGCCGGTTCACGACCGGCGAGGGTCAGTTCAAGCAGTTTGCCGAGGGCGAGCATAAGCAGCTTCCTTAGTGGTTGCAGCCAGGGCCGTGGACGTGATCGTCGTCATCACCTTCAACGTCGGCCGGTTCCATTTCCAGTTGCAGGCTCATCAGGTTGGTGGCCAGTGGGCGCATCAGCAGGTTGGCGTACTCGGCGTCGCCTTCTTCCACATCCACACCGATCAGCAGTTGGCCGCGGCCGTCGTGCTGGATCCAGATTTCCTTACCCTGCCAGACCACGGCGACGCGGGTGCAGGAGGTTTCCAGCTGGGTGCCGTCGGTGTCTTCAAGAATCAGTTTCAGGGTGTCGGTGGTCATAAAGTGCTCTCAGCCATCAGGCGTATTAATTGATCTGGAAAGGGTATACCGAGCCCAGTTTAAGGATTTGCGTCAGTTCATCCAATGCCGTCCGGCATTCCAGCAACAATTGCGGGTCAGCCAGGTCGGTTTCACGCAGGCTGTCGCGGTAGTGCTTCTCGACCCACTGGGTCAGCGTGTCGTACAACGGCGCGGTCATGATAACGCCTGGGTTCACCGCCGCCAGCTCGGTTTCATTCAACGCCACGCGCAAGCGCAGGCACGCCGGGCCACCGCCGTTCTGCATGCTTTGCTTGAGGTCGAACACCTTCACTTCGCGGATCAACCCACCGGCAGCGGTCAGCCCTTGCAGGTACTGCCAGACGCGCTCGTTGGCGCGGCATTCTTCCGGCACGATCAACAGCATCGAGCCGTCGGCGCGGGTCAGCAACTGGCTGTTGAAAAGGTAGGAACGCACCGCGTCCTCAACGCTGACCTGCGCGCGCGGCACGCACACCGACTGGAAATTGCCGCCCAGCTTGGCCAACTTGCCGTGCAGCTCAGCGAGCATCTGCTCGGTATTGAGGAACGCGTCCTCGTGGTAGAACAGCACCTCGCCGTTGCCCACCGCGATCACATCGTTGTGGAACACGCCGGCATCGATCACCGCCGGGTTCTGCTGGGCGTAGACCACGCCGTCATCCTTCAAGCCGTGCAGGCGTGCGACCGCCTGGGAGGCTTCGAGGGTCTGGCGCGCCGGGTACTTCTGCGGTGCCGAGTAGCGGTTATCGAATGCGCTGCGGCCGAACACGAAAAACTCGACACCCGCTTCACCGTACTCACGGCAGAAACGCGTGTGGTTGGCCGCGCCTTCGTCACCAAATTGCGCAACCGCCGGCAACGCGGCGTGGTGGGCGAAGTGCTTGGCATCGGCAAACATCGCCCCCAGCACGCGGCTGGTAGTCGGGTGCTCGATGCTGCGGTGGTATTTGCAGTTGAGGTTGGCGGCGGTGAAATGCACGCGGCCATCTGCCGTGTCGGCGCTGGGGCTGACGGTGGCGGCGTTGGCCACCCACATGCTCGAGGCCGAGCAGCTGGCCACCAGCAAAGGCATGGCCTGCTTGGCCGCCTGCTGGATGACCTGGGCGTCGCTGCCGCTGAAACCGAGGTTGCGCAAAGCCGCCACGTCCGGGCGCTCCTGAGGCGCCAGCACCCCTTGCACAAAGCCCATGTCCATCAGGGCTTTCATTTTCTGCAGACCCTGCAACGCCGCTTCCTTCGGATTGGAAGACTGCTGGCTGTTGCTCTGGGACGCGACGTTGCCGTAGGACAAACCGCCGTAGTTATGGGTCGGCCCCACTAGACCGTCAAAATTGACTTCATAGGATTTCATCGGCGAGGCTCCACGAACATCTGTTTTTATAGGCATCTGGTGCAGATCTATAGCTGTAAACCCAATCAAGTGTGGGA
>NZ_JBAWDE010000320.1:0-24754 GCF_049590575.1 Pseudomonas sp. | reverse complement strand
CAGCGACGCCGCGAGCTTCGTCAACGGTCATATTCTGTACGTCGACGGTGGCATCACCGCGTCGCTGTAATCCTGGAGAATTTTATGCACGCTATCGTCTGTCACGCCTCAAAGGACCTGCGGGTCGATCCCCAGAATGAAGCGCAAACCCTTGCCCCCGACCAACTGCGCGTACGCATTGCGCGCGGCGGTATCTGCGGCTCGGACCTGCACTACTACCAGCATGGCGGCTTCGGCAGCGTGCGCCTGCGCGAGCCGATGGTGCTCGGCCATGAAGTGTCGGCGGTGATCGATGCGGTGGGTTCGGACGCTGGCTTGTTCAAGGTCGGCCAACGCATTGCGGTGTCGCCATCGCGCCCCTGCGGCGGCTGCCGCTATTGCCATCAGGGCCTGCCCAACCATTGCCTGAACATGCGCTTCTACGGCAGCGCGATGCCGTTTCCGCACATTCAGGGCGCGTTTCGCCAGAGCCTGGTGATCGACACGCAACAGGCGCACGTGTTGGCAGATCACGTCAGCCTCGCCGAAGGTGCGCTGGCCGAGCCGCTGTCGGTGGGGTTGCATGCGATCCAGCGCGGCGGTGCGGTATTCGGCAAGCGTGTGCTGGTGACCGGCTGCGGCCCGATCGGCAACCTGTTGATCGGCAGCCTGCGCGCCGCCGGTGCCGGGGAAATCGTCGCCGTGGACCTGTCCGCCAGCGCCCTCGCCTGCGCCGAAAAAATGGGCGCCACGCGCACCCACAACCTGGCCGACGGCAACGACGCACTCAAGCGCTACACCGCTGAAAAAGGTTATTTCGAGGTGATGTTCGAAGTCTCCGGCAGCGCCCAGGCCTTGCGTAACGGCCTGGAGTGCATGGCGCCGCGTGGGGTGCTGGTGACGGTCGGGTTGGGTGGCGACGTGTCGCTGCCGTTGAATTTGCTGGTGAGCCGCGAGATCGATTTGCGTGGCACGTTTCGCTTTCACAGTGAGTTTGCCCAGGCGGTGGATTTGCTCAACCGCCAGATCGTCGACGTGCGCCCGGTGATTTCCCACACCGTGCCGTTCGAACAGGCGGTGCAGGCGTTCGAGCTGGCAGCGGACAAGACCCAGGCAATGAAAGTGGTGCTGGATTTCGGGGTGGCGGACTGATTGAGCCGGCCTGTTGTGGCGGGCAGGCTTGCTTGACACCAAAATTGTCAGCGCGCTTCAAGCCGGTCGCGCAAAAACCGGTGGCTCGTGGAGAACAGCCGCCGGTAGGTGAGCAACACCGCCCCCACCGTACCCAGCGCCGACGACGCAGCGATCAAAAACATGATCACGATCTGATAACGCACCGCGTCCACCGGGCTCTCCCCCGCCAGCACTTGGCCGGTCATCATGCCGGGCAGGCTGACGATGCCGACCACGGTCATCTGGTTCAACGTCGGGATCATGCCCGCGCGCACCGCCTGGCGGATGGCTTCCTGCGCCGCCTCCCAGCGTGAGCCGCCCAGGGCCAGGATCATCTCGATGCTGTTGCGGCCCGTGGTCAGTTCCTGGGTCATGCGCTCGATGCCCAGCGACACACCGGTCAGGGTATTGCCGAGGATCATCCCCAGGATCGGAATCGCGTACTGCGGCTCGTACCACGGGTGGATGCGGATCACCGCAAACAAACCCACCGCCGTCACCAGCCATGAACTGCCCCACACCGAGAGGATGCTGTCGGCGCGCTGCCCGCGGTACGTACGCCGCCCGCGCCCCGCCGCCGAGAGCCCGGCGATCAGGGTCATCGCACACATCAGCGGCAGCACCACGTACCAGTAGGCAAACTCGAACACCCAGCCCAACAGGTAACCGATGGCCAACAATTGCACCACGGTGCGCACCGCCGCCCACAGCAACTGGCGGCCCAGGCCCAGGCGCAGCAGCAGCGACAACGCGCCATTGATCAGGATCAGCGAGGCGGCGATGCCCATGTCCAGGGCGCTCAGGTTCTGATAATTCATGGTCGGGTCGCCTCGCTCAATACGCCGGCACTCATCTGCAAGTGGATGTCGCTCATGCGTCGGGCCTGGTCGAGGTCATGGGACACCCAGACATAGGCGCGGGCATTGTCGGCGGCGAACCAGGCGTTGATCAGCGCCTCCACGTCACGCGATGACATGGGGTCGAGGGCGGCGGTGGGCTCGTCCAGCAACAGCACTTCGGGGTTCAGTTGCAGCGTGCGAACCAGCGAGACCACCTGGGCCTCGCCGCCCGACAGGTCCAGCGCGTTCTTCGACAGGAAGTCCACGGCCTTGCCCGCATGCCCCAGCAGTGCGGTGACCACCTGCATATCGAAGCTGCGCTGGCGCAAGGTCTTGAGGCTGAAGGGAAAGCGCAGGTTGCCTTCGACCGTGCCTTCGAGCAGCGCCGGGCGTTGCGACAGGTAGCCGATATGGCTGCGGTAATGCGGGATCTCCAGGTCGGCGATGGGCTGGCTGTTCCACAGGATCTGCCCTGACGTGGGCGCATCCAGCAGCGCCAGTGCGCGCAGGAACACGCTCTTGCCGGAGCCCGACGAGCCGGTGATCGACACGCGGTCGCCGTGGTTCAAGGTGAAATCCGTAGGCTTCAGCAATGCCACCTGGCGGCGTTCGTCCCTGCGCGTGACGGCGCGGGTTTCTATCAGTGCGCTCATGGACGCGGTGTTCCTCATAAAACCGGTTGCGCGCCATGGTGCGGCAGACGTCTGAAATTTTCATGAAAAAATTCAAACTATCGCAAACCCTGTCGTTCACACCTTCACGTGCAACGTAAAACAGGAGGCGACATGCAATACCGACAACTGGGCCATTCGGGTCTGCTGGTATCCGAAATCATCCTGGGTACCGTGCCCTTCGGCGGTCGCGCCGAGTTTGAAAAATGCGGATCAGTGGATGTGCCCCAGGCCAAGCGTATGTTCGATATCGCGTTCGACGCCGGGGTCAATATGGTCGACACCGCCGACCTCTACTCCCACGGCCTGGCCGAGGAAGTGGTGGGCAAGGCCCTGGGCGACAAGCGCAACGACATCCTGCTGGCCACCAAGGGCCGCAGCCCGGTGGACAACAACCCGAACAACTCGGGCTCCTCGCGCTATCACCTGATTCGCGCGTGCGAGGCCAGTTTGAAACGCCTGGGCACCGACCATATCGACCTCTACCAATTGCACAATTGGGACGGCATGACGCCCATCGAGGAAACCCTCGAGGCACTGCGGCTGTTGGTCGGTTCGGGCAAGATTCGCTACTTCGGCACCAGCAACTTCACCGCCTGGCAGATGATGAAAGCCTTGGGCACGGCCGAGCTGCACGGCATGCTCAAACCCATCACCCAACAGATCTACTACACCCCGGAATCGCGCGAGGCCGAGTACGAGCTATTGCCGATGGCGCTGGACCAATCGATTGGCACCCTGGTGTGGGGCCCGATGGGCGAAGGCCTGCTGACCGGCTCCACCCGCCGCGGGCAAAAGCCTGCGGCCAATACGCGCCAGGGCAGCGGCTGGCCGGAACCCTATGTGCATGACCAGGAGCGCGCGCTGGACATCATCGAAACCCTCGCCGCTGTGGGTGACGAGCATGGCGTGTCGGTGGCGCGCACGTGCCTGGCGTGGCTCAAGGACCGTCCGGGGATTACTTCCTTGATCGTCGGCGCGCGCACCGAAGAACACCTGCGCGACAACCTCGCGGCCACTGAACTGAAACTTACCGAAGAGCAGTCTGCGCGCATCGAGGCGGTGACGCGGCGCCAGCCGTTGTACCCGTACTGGCACCGCTTCACTGCCGGGATTGATCGCTTTGATCCGGCGGAACAGCCGTTTCTGGCCGAGCATCAGAAGACCATGGATGCGCGTAAGGACAAGTAACCTAGATCTGTGACAGAGCAGATCAACGATGTGTGGGAGCAAGCCCCCTCCCACCTTTGAACAAAACGCACCCTGCAAAGGAGTATGGCCTTGATCGCCCAACTCATGATCGCCGCCCTGGGCGTGGTCGCCATCTGGTTCAGCCAGAGCAAACGCCTGAAAGTGCGCCGTTATGCTTGCTTGTTCGGCATGGCGGGCCAACCGTTCTGGTTCTGGTCGTCGATCAATGCCGAGCAATGGGGCATCGTTTTGTTGAGCTGTTTCTACACGGTGGCGTGGGCCAAGGGCATCAAGACGCACTGGATTGACCGTAAGCCGGATATCAGCGCGTGACGTGGTGAGCAGTGCTTGTTGTAGTGAGCGTTTCCCCCGCCGCCGCTGGCCTTTGGTCATGATTTGTAAAGGGCCAGCAAGGCGCGTCGCTTTTAATTGCAGGACGTTTCCTAGACAATCCCTGCCGCCTTGTGCCTGTTGGAATCCGTGGCTAGTCTGCGATCCGTCACTGCTTATCAGTGATCGGGTTTAGTCGCTCGGATTCTTAATCAGGCGCATCGTCCTCCATGATGTTTTATGGTGGCTGTGCGCAGGGCACCTTAGGGTGCGCCGGATTTTCCTGATTAGCCGGTCGACTAACCTGCGTACAGCCGCCACCCATCGTTTAGTCGCGACTGGGCCGGCTTCTGACTTAATCAGGAGTTACACCATGAACAAGCCCGTCCCCGACCCACCCCGCAGTTCAGCCAAAGACCGCGCCGCCTTCCACCGCGCGCTCGACCATTACCTCCCCAACCCACCCGTACACGACGTGATCGAAGACCTGAGCTTCGAAGACGCCCTGCTCTACACCGCCAGCCTGCTCGACAGCGTTTCGGCAACCGCGCTCGATTGCGGTGAATCGCTGGCCAGTCCCGAACGAGCGAAGATTCTGGCCGTGTGGCACTTGCTGGAAATCGCCAGAACCACCGTGGACCGCTCCATTGAATGCATGACCGCCTCAAAGCCCCCTGTCTAAACGCGGCTCGTGCATCGGGCAGCCGTTGTGCTCGGCCCTGAACCCGGATGACATTTCATAAGCCGGTTTGCGCACGCGCATCACCCCGCCCAAGGGGCGATGCGCGGCCAGCCCGTGCCAGGGGCTGAACGCCATGCCGTCGTCGATCTGCCGCACGTTTTCAGGGCTCCACGCCGGTTGGGCTTCAACGTCGATGCGCGCCACGGTGACATACGGGCTGAGGTCTTCCGGCCATTGCACCGAGGCGTCCTCGATCGGCATTTTTTCCAGGTCGGTGGCCAACTGCACGCGCACGTCCCAGCTGCCGCCACTCTGCGCAAAGTAGGCTTCGACGGCTGCGCGCAGGCCATCCGGGTTGTCGCCAAAATCCACATGCAGGTCGGTCAGCGCCGTCAGGTTTGACGACACGGGCACCACGGCGACCTTGGCGTAGTATGGGCCATAGAGCATGGGCACCACCGTCGAAAAACTTTCGCCGAGGATATGGGTTTGCGGGTGGCCCCCCAGGCTTTTCAGGGTGCCGCTTTCGCCGCCCAACGATTCAAGCGTCGCCTCCACACCGCGCAACACGGCCGAGAAGGCTTTTTTCATGCCCGGCATCTTGTCGGTGGTTTTGGCCAGCAGCTTCAACGTCTTCAGGAAATCCTTGGGCGTTGCGGCGGTGAACGCCTTGGCATTCTGCATCACAAAATCCTGGGTCACCTCACCGTCGCTGCCCGGCAGCCGCGGCCCCTCAACGCCGACCACTTTGATCGCCAGCCCGCGCGGCGTGGACACCTTGTCGTCGAGGATGTCACCGGGGTTGGTGGAAAAACGCATGAACAGCGGCAACGTCACCGGCTTGGCGAACGCGCCCTGGGCCAGTTCCGGTGGCAGGTTATCCAGCACGCTGATGTGCCCGCGCAGCAGGCCGTGGGCCTTGGCATGCACACTGCGGGTGGCGTGCCCGCTGTCGCGAAAGGTGGTTTCCATGATGCCGTGCAGGGCTTCTGCCAGTTCCTGGCTGGTCTGCGCTTCATCGTCGGGGATCTGTTCAAATGAAGGTTCGAAGGGCAACGGCTTGATTGCTGGATTGACTGCAGGTAGGTCGCTCATCAGGTGTTTCTCCGCACGGCAAGGTTCACGGTTGGTATTTTTTTAATGGCCAGGCACGACTGAAAAGGCAGCTGTGGTGATGTATAGGGCTGGGGCAAATAAACGGACGTTCAACAAATCCACATGACGTCGGACGAGCGGTTGGCCGACCGCCCGGAACTCGGCTCGAACCTTTTACGCACCGCACTCGTCGTAGCCATATCGCCCCCGACAGAGCCTTCAGGTGCAGCCATGCTGATCTATCCCAAGACCCACTTTCAGCCCTATACCCACGCGGCCGGAGGCTGGGGCTCTGCGCAGTCGGTGATGAAGATCCTCTGGCGCGAGCAGGCGTTTGCCAAGTCAGCCAAGGCGCTGATGAAGCAGAACAAACCGGACGGCTTTGCCTGCGTCAGCTGCGCCTGGGCCAAGCCCGGCAAGCCCCACGCCCTGGAGTTCTGCGAGAACGGCGCGAAGGCCACGACCTGGGAATTGACCTCGTTGAAAACTTCACCGGCGTTCTTTGCCGAACATACCTTGAGTGAACTGCGCGAATGGTCGGATTACGCCCTCGAACAGCACGGGCGGCTGACCCACCCGCTGCGTTACGACGCGGCCAGTGATCGCTACCGCGAGACCACCTGGGAAGAGGCCTACCGCGAAATCGGCGCACAACTGCAAAGCCTGGCGCCCGACAGCGTGGTGTTCTACGCCTCGGGCCGCGCCTCCCTGGAAACCTCGTTCATGTACCAACTGTTCGCCAGGGCCTATGGCACCAACAACTTGCCGGACAGTTCGAACATGTGCCACGAAAGCACTTCGGTGGGCTTGCAGGAAAGCATCGGCATCCCTGTCGGCAGCGTGACGCTGGAAGATTTCGAGCACACCGACTGCCTGTTTTTCTTCGGCCAGAATGTCGGCAGCAACGCGCCGCGCATGCTCCATCAGTTGCAGGATGCGCGTAAACGCGACGTGCCGATCATCACCTTCAACCCGCTGCGCGAGCGCGGGCTGGAGCGCTTCGTCAACCCGCAATCGCCGGTGGAAATGCTCACCCCCGAATCCACCGTGATCAGCACCCAGTATCACCAGGTGGCCATCGGCGGCGACACCGCCGCCCTGCTCGGTTTGGCCAAAGTGCTGCTGGAGATGGACGACCAGGCGCAGCAGGCGGGTCGCGCCGCCGTACTCGACTATGCCTTTATCGCCGAGCACACCGAGGGCTTCGACGCATTCGCGGCGCAGGTTCGCGCCAGCCAGTGGCACACCATCGAGCGCCGCTGCGGTCTGTCGCGCAGTGCCCTCGAAGCCGCCGCGCAGGTGTATGCGCGCAGCGAACGGGTGATGATGATCTACGGCATGGGCCTGACCCAGCATCGCCACGGCGTGCAGAACGTACAGATGCTGGTCAACCTGCTGTTGATGCGCGGCAACTTCGGCAAACCCGGCGCCGGGATTTGCCCGGTGCGTGGCCACTCGAATGTGCAGGGCCAGCGCACCGTCGGCATCACCGAAGACCCGAAAAAAGTCCCGGTGGAATTGATCGAACAGCAGTTCGGCTTCAAGGTGCCGGAGCAGATGGGCCTGTGCACGGTGGACGCGTGTGAAGGCATCCTGGCCGCAAGCGTGCGTGGTTTCATCGGGCTGGGCGGCAACTTTTTGCGCGCGATTCCCGACACCTCGCGCATGGAGCCGGCCTGGCAGGCGCTGCAACTGAACGTGCAGATTGCGACCAAGCTCAATCGCACCCACCTGCTGCCGACCCAGAACCAATGGCTGCTGCCGTGCCTGGGGCACATCGAGATTGACCGCCAGAACGGCGTCGAGCAAACCTGGGCCACCGAGGACAGCACCGGCTGCATCCACGGCTGGCGTGGCAGTGCCGAACCGGTCAGCGCCCACCTGCGGTCGGAGAGCAGCATCGTTGCCGGCCTGGCCCAGGCCACCTTGCCGGCTGGCGGTTCGATTGACTGGCGCGCCTGGAGCGAGGATTACTCGCAGGTCCGCACGGCGATTGCCACGGTCTACCCGAACATCTTCCACGACATGGAAACCCGCATGGCCGAACCGGGCGGCTTCCACCGCCCGATTCCCGTCGCCCGGCGTGAATGGCTGACCGACAGCGGCAAGGCGCAATTTGTGCGGCCCACCACCCTCAATGAAGACGATGACGTTAACGCCGAGGCATTGCCGCGCGATGTGCTGCAATTGATGACGCTGCGCAGCAACGACCAGTTCAACACCACCATTTACGGCTACGAGGACCGCTTTCGCGGGATCAGCGGCACCCGCGAGGTGATCTTCATGCACCGCAACGACATCGCGCGCCTGGGTTTCGAAAACGGCCAGGGCGTGATGCTGACCACGGCGGTCGAGCCTGAGGTGAAGCGCCAGGTCGGACCGCTGGAAATCGTCGCCTACGACATCCCCGAAGGCTGCGCCGCCGCGTACTACCCCGAATGCAACCCGCTGGTGCCGCTCTGGCACCATGCCGAACGCAGCAAGGTGCCGGCGGCCAAGTCGGTGCCGATACGCCTGAGCCGGGCCGGCTGATAACGGCTGAGGTGCACCAGGGAGATCACGCAGTACCGTGGTGCATGTCTGCGTAATTAGGCTAAGGTGCGCCCACGCGCTACCGACCTGCGAGACCTCCTTCATGCGTCACCTGATTTTTGCCAGTGTCTGCCTGCTGTCGGCCACCCTCGTGGGCTGCCAGCAGACCCCGCCCGCCAACGACCAACTCGACGCCGTGCTCTGGACCCAGACGTCTATCGAACATGAGCTGATCTACCGCCAGGTGTTCGCCGATGCCACCCGCCAACTCGACGTGGCCCTGGCCGATCCCACTTGGGATGCATTGCCCTTCCCCGCCCGCAACCTCAATGGCCTGCCGCCGGCCGTGGTGGTCGACATCGACGAAACCCTGCTGGACAACGTGCCCCTTAATGCCCGCGACGTCGTCAACAACCAGGTCTACGCCTACGACCGTTGGAATACCTGGGTCGACCAGGCCAAGGCCCAGGCCCTGCCCGGCGCCGTGGCGTTCCTGCAAGCCGCCGAGCAAAAAGGCATCAAGGTCTATTACCTCACCAACCGCGAACACAGCCAGGTCGCCGCCACCGTTGCCAACCTGCGCCTGCGCGGGTTTCCGGTTGAGAGCAATGAACAGGTGCTCGCCGCCAGCACCCCCACCGGCCACTGTGAAAGCGCCGGTTATGGCAAAAACTGCCGCCGCCAATGGGTCGCCAGCCACGCCCGTGTGCTGTTGATGGCCGGCGACTCCCTGGGCGATTTCGTCCAGGCCGACCACAACACCCTCGCTGCGCAGCGCCAGGCGGTGGAACCCTATGTGGGCTGGCTGGGCCAGCGCTGGTTCCTGCTGCCCAACCCCACGTACGGCAACTGGTACAGCGCGCCCTACGCCGATGATGAAAAGTTGCCGTTTGCGCGCAAGCGCCAGCTCAAGCAGCAGGCGTTGCAGCTGCAGGAATAACCGGCATTCAGACCTTCACGTTTTGCCGGATATTCCAACCAAACTTCACGGCTCCGCCGTCCTTACCGCCATCAGCCTTTTGCGGCTGGTAGCTGACGTCGACGGTGGCAAAATTCAAGGCAATGCGGTCGTAGAGCACATCGTCCTTGCTTTCGGCACCGGTGCCGTAGGACACCACCATGACCTCCTTCAAGGTGATCACCAGGTACTCCACCGGGCTGGCTCCGCCGGCCTTGCGCACGACCAATTTGGCTTCGGGATAATGCTTGCCGGTGGCGCAGGCCATCATCAGGTTGGGGCTGGATTTATCCAGCGGTTTGGTCAGGTTCAGGTTGGCAAAGTCGGCCTTGCCCGAGCCGCCTCCCGTGCCGGAATGCATCGAGCCCGTTTGCGATAAACCCCAGCCCCAGTGGGTAATATCAATCTCGTCACGATGGGCCTGGTCCCGTGATTCACCCTTGATGTCGCCCAGTTTCAAAAACATATCGACTGCCATGTTGGCTCCTTGTCCCGTGGTCTGTCGGAAGTGACGTGGGGCGCACTTTTCCTCAATCGGGAGCGGGCTTACAAGACGTCAAAGTCGCTTCAGGAAGAGCCCGACTGCAAATGACGAAGCTTCCGACATTCATCCCAGTCGCGGCGTCTTTACTCTCTCAACTCCCAAAAAAAGGAGTTCAGGAATGACCGTCGCCCTGTTCAAGGATGGATTCTCATCAGCCCACCGCACTACACGCCAACGCATCGAAAGCAGCATCGACCTGCGGCGATTGTTCCGCGCCATCGACAGCGACCCGGCGCTGATTGGCGCGGGGGTGGTGTATATCGACGAGCTGTTCAACGTCGTGGTGCTGCGTGAGTTTCAGCCGATTTGCCGTGTGCAGCCGATCAAGGTGGTGCTGCGGGAAGCGCCGAGGTATGTGGGGCCGGTGGAGTTCAAGCGGATGTTGGAGCATGAGCCGCGGGAGTCGGAATTGATGAAGGAGGCGTTGCCTATGGCGGTGACGTGTGCGGGGGCGTTGTTGAGTTGGCATGTTATTTACAGCGGGATCGCCTTGATGCCTTTTACAGGAGGCTCAAGCGTTGTCATTTCATTCATTGGCACTGCCGCAGTGGTAGCGGGCCTATTCCAATGCGCAGTAGGCGCTTATCGAACAGTCAACGAAGCGTGGGATCCGCAGAAAAATGACAGCCTGGACAGTAATGCCTGGTACGAAGGAGCAATGGTTGCTCTGGATGCTATTTCCTTATTTGGGGTCACCACCTCTGCCGTAACCACAATGAAAGTTATCAACCTTTCCAAGCGGGCAACAGGCAAATCTCTTCGAGAGGTGCTCCGTGGGCTGAGCCGACAGGAGCGAGCAAAGTTGACGAATGAATTGCTGAAAATCCAGGACCCGCGACTGTCACCGAAGCTCCTCAAACTAAAGCAAGCCGCAGGCAGTTTCCCTAAACGCATTCCAGCGACAAGGATCAAACCTATCATCGCTACCCATCGCAATGATGCTTTTGCGGCAGCGTTGGGCCTCACAGGCAGCTCCATGACCGGAAATACAAAAACGCTGGCCGTCGGCATTTACGAAGAGTTAAGCGAATGAAAAATCACCGGGAGCCCTTTTCCGTCGTAGACCCTCGCCCTCTCTGGGCGCGTCACAGGCTGGCGTTGTTTGGCGGACTGCTGGCCTTGTGCATTTCGATTGCTACAGCAAGCACATTAATGAACCTGACCTACTTCTCAGACGCCTCCGCCGAGTTCAACGATGGCGTGTTTTTCCTCGGAGGCGGCATGGCATGCGTGGTTTTTGGCATCGCACAGAGCATTGTCCTTCATGGCTACCCTCCATGGATGTGGCTTCAGGTTGGTGTATTCGTGATTTATTTTCTGCTTGTACTGCCGACCGCCTTTTACAATCCCGATCACAGCCTGTTCACCCTAGCCCTGCTCAGCCCCTTGGCTGGACTGCTATGCCTGAACAGCAAGCGCCAACGAGAAATGCGTCGAACGATGGAAGACATGCGCCACAAACGCGAAGCTTCATCGCATCCCTGAAGAGACAGAGCCGATGGAAGCGGTGGTAACGCCGCGATTGACTGGATCGCGGTGTGCCAGTGAATGCATCTGTAACTGACGCACCGCATTCGCGAGCAAGCCCGCTCCCACAGGGGATCCCGTTCAGGCGGCTCGTGCAGCGGTGTGCCGATTCACCGGCACCGGCAGCCCCAAATGCCCGCGCAAGGTGCTGTGGCTGTATTCGCTGCGGAACAACCCACGCTCGCGCAGCAGGGGCAACACCTGGCCGGTAAACCGCGCAAAGTCGTC
Source organism: Pseudomonas sp. (assembly GCF_049590575.1). Taxonomy (GTDB): domain Bacteria; phylum Pseudomonadota; class Gammaproteobacteria; order Pseudomonadales; family Pseudomonadaceae; genus Aquipseudomonas. The sequence goes on along the minus strand of NZ_JBAWDE010000320.1, from coordinate 13,005 downwards.
CGGCGCGCCTACGTGGATATTGAAACCATCCACCGCGCCCTCGACAAACCAGCGCTCGATCTCATCCGCCACGGTCTTGGGCGACCCGACAAAACTCGAAAACGGCTTGGCAAAACGCAACGCCGCCTGGCGCAGGGTCAGCTGCTGATCGCGAGCCACCTGCTTGATGTTTTCGGCATGCCCGCGATAGCCGTTGCTGCCCAGGTCGCCCAGCTCCGGGAACGGTGCGTCCAGCGGGTACTGGCTGAAGTCGTGGTAGTTGAACGGCCGCCCCAGCTGCACCAGCGCCTTGTTCAGGTCCAGCTCGCCATTGCGTTCGCGGTCGATGGCCTGGGCCTGTTGGTCGGTGTTGGCAATGATCGGCGAAATCCCCGGCAGGATAGTCACGTGCTCAGGGTTGCGCCCCGCTGCCGCCGTGCGTTTTTTGATGTCGCTGTAATAGGCCTGGGCGTCCTCGAAGTTGCCCACGCCGGCAAAAATTCCCTCGGCATAATTCGCCGCCAAACGACGGCCGGATTCGGAAATCCCCGCCTGGAAAATCACCGGTTGGCCCTGGGCCGAGCGCTGGATATTCAGCGGCCCGGTCACCGAGAAAAACTCGCCGTGGTGGTCCAGCCGATGCTGGCGCTGCGGGTCGAGGAACACCTTGCTGGCCTTGTCGCGCACAAACGCGTCGTCCTCGTAGGAATCCCACAAGCCTTGGACCACGTCCAGGTGCTCGGCGGCGCGGCGATAGCGCTCGGTATGGTCGATATGCTGCTCACGGCCAAAGTTGCCCGCCGCGCCTTCCAGGCCGGTGGTGACCACATTCCAGCCGGCACGGCCGCCGCTGATCAAGTCGAGGGAGGCGAACTGGCGCGCCACGTTGAAGGGTTCGGTGTAAGAGGTGGTCAGCGTCGCCACCAGGCCGATCTTCGAGGTGGCCCCGGCGATGGCCGAGAGCAGGGTCAGGGGCTCCAGGCGGTTGAGAAAATGCGGGGCTGAGTCCGCGGTGATGTAGGGGCTGTCGACGATGAATACCAGGTCGAACTTTGCCGCTTCCGCCTGCTGCGCTTGGGCGCGGTACCAGTCGATATCCACGCTGGCATCGCCTGGGATCTGCGGGTGCAACCATTCGTTCTGCGCGGTGCCGACACCAGTGAGGATGGCACCGAACTTGAGTTGCCGGGGTGCTGTGGACATTGCAACGCTCCTTCATGGATTAACACAAAGCAAAAAAAACTGTATCGCCACCCATAGTCAGGCGGTGCGAGCGGCGACGGCTTCGACTTCCACCAGGGCACCGGGCAGGGGCAACGCAACGACCTGCAAAGCAGTGCGCGCCGGTTTGTTCGGCTGCTCGGGCGTGCCGAAGAACTGCGTATAACCGCGCTGCAACCCGGCGAAATCCAGCTTGCCAGCGGTCTCTTCGGCGCCGACCAGAAACACCCGCAATTGCACGATATCGCCCAGGTCCAGGTCTTGTTGCTGAAGGATCTTGCGCAGTTTGTTGAACACCGACACCGTCTGCACTTCGGTGTTTCCATAGGCTCCCGGCACCTGCGGGTCGGCCAGGTCCGGCAGCGTGCCGCTGACAAATATCAGGCTGGCCGACGCCGGTACGGTCACGGTTTGCGAGATCGGGAAATCGCCGACGCTGGTGCGTTGAATGCTGTCGCTCATGATGAATCTCCTTAAGAAGCGGCCAGTGCCGCAAGGTGTGTGTGTCGGGTGACCCGCTCGGCCAGTTGCGCGACCACATGCCGCGCCGAGTTGGCCGCCGACTCCTGCCAGATGCCCACGCCGCTCTGCACCAGGCCATCGCCGGCGAAGTACACGCGGCCGTGGCCGGCCTCCAGCAAAGCACTGGCGTCAGCCGGGAAGTGCTCGCGTTGCAGCCACGGCCCTTCGCTGAAGGGGATCTGTTCCCAGGACACCGCCAGTGGGTGGCACAGGTGTTGCGAATAGCCCGGGTGCAGCAACTCCACGGCCTCCTTGGAGGTGGCGAACTGCTGGTCGAACGGCCGCGCGCCAAACACATCGGCGCCCTCCCCGGTCACGTAGCCCGCCACCAGCAGGCCTTCGCGGGTATTGAGGTCGTTGCTCGGGTACCACAGCAGGCGCGCCGGGTGCTCGATCCACGACAGGCCGCCGTAGGTGCGGTAGTCGGTTTCCCAAAAGCGCGGCGATTGCCACGCCACCTTGGTCGCCTGGTCGCTGCGGGTGCTGAGCAAAGCGGCCTTGATCGGGTCGCTGAAGTCGGTGTCGAGCTTGGCCAGCAACGGCAGCGGCAAGGTCGACACCAGATAGTCAGCGCGCACCACCTGCTCGCGGCCGCTGCGTGTGTCGTGATAGGTCACTGCCACGCCGTCTTCCAGTTGGCGGATCTGCCGCACCTGGGCGCCCAGTTGCACGTGTTCGCTGACGCGTTGGTAGAACGCGTCGGTGATGCGGTCCATGCCGCCGACCGGCTGGAACATGGTCGCCGAGAACTCCGGGAATTCGGTGTGCAGCAACGCGCCCCACAGCTCCGGGTGCAGCAGCTGGTCCAGGGACAGCGGGCTGCGGCTGGCGGGCAAGGCGCCGGGGTGCGCGGGTGAGTCAAGGTGCCCCGAACGGAGCGTGCCCTCGAAGGCCAGCTCCTGGGACAGGTCGCCGTAGACCTGCAAAAACGCCAGCAAGCGCGTGCGTTCCTCGGCACTCAAGACATCGTCGAGGGCATCGCGCGTTACCGCTTTGGCCAGCAACCCGGACAGGTGCCCGCGCGCATCGTTGATCGCCTGCCCGACGGTGAAGGCTGGTTGTTGCACATCCGGGCGTACCTGGGCGCCGTGGCTGCTGTTGACCAGCACTTCCAGCGGCACCCCCAGTTCGCTGCAGTAGTCGAGAATCGTGCGGTGCTGGCTGGGGATGCGCGCCGGGCCGGCGTTGAAATACAGGCCTTGATCGAACGCCACCGTCTGCGAGCGGCCATCCTTGTAGCCCACGCGGTCGCCGTGGCGCAGGGTCCAGGTGCGCCCGCCGACCCGGTCGCGGGCCTCCAGCACCTGCACGCTGAACCCGGCACGGGTCAGTTCCAGGGCGGTGACCAGCCCGGCAATCCCGGCGCCCAGCACCAGCACGCGGGTGCCCTGCCCCAAACCGTCCTTGAGTTTCAGCGGTTGCGGGCGCCGGTGCGATGACGGCCCCAGGCCGAGCACCGCCAATGCATCCTTGACCGCCTTTTCACCGCCTACCGCAGCAATGCTCGACAGCGCTTCACGTCGTGTCAGTCCCATGTTCGCGACTCCTTAATCCGGCAAGCCCGGTGGGTTGATCAGCGATTTGTCCACGCGCTCCACGTCCAGGCCCCAGCGTTGCAGCACCTGCTCGTATTGGCCGCCGGCAATCGCGCCTTCCAACGCGGTGTGGATCGGCTTGACCAGGCCATTGTCCTTGCGCGTGGTCACGGCGATATCCGCCTGCAACGGCCAGCCACCGTTGACGGTGCCGACGCGCTTGATGCCGCCGGTGATCGCGGCGGAGTAGGCGTACACCGAATTCGGCCCGAACAACGCATCGCTACGCCCCGACTGCACCGCCAGTTGCGCGGCCGCCTGGTCGTCGAAGTACTGCAACAGCGCCGGCTTGATCCCGGCCTTTTCATTGGCCTCGTTCCACGCCAGCAGGACTTTTTCCTGATTGGTGCCGGAGCCGACGATGATCTTCAGCCCGGCAATGTCCGCCGCCTGTTTGATCTCACTGATCTTGCTGGTGCTCTTCACGTAAAAGCCGAGCACATCCTGGCGATAGGTGGCGAAGTCAAAGCGCTTCTTGCGCGCTTCGGTCACGGTGACATTGCTGATCACCGCGTCGTATTTGCCCGAGCTGACGCCCAGCGGCCAGTCTTCCCAGCTGGTCTGCACCACGTTGAGTTGCAGGCCCAAACTGTCAGCAACAAGCTGCGCGGTGTCGGCCTCGCTGCCGATGGTGGTCTTGTCGTCGTTGGCCAGTAGCGCCAGAGGCGGCCCGGCCACGCCGGACACCGCCACGGTGAACTTGCCCGGTTGGGCGAACTTGAAGCCGGGCGGGATCTGCGCGATGGCCGCTTCATTGCGCGGCACATGGATGCGCACGCGGTCGGGGCTGAGGTCGACCTGTTGCACGGCGAACGCTTGTTGCGCGGTGCTGACGGCAAGCGCCAGCAGGGCCACGCGGGCAGTGGTGATAAACATGGGCAGTCACTCCTTGAACTAAAGCACCTTGCCGAGAAAGGCCACGGTGCGGGGATGTCGGGGTTGGCGGAACATCTGTTCGGGCGGGCCCTCTTCGATCAACTGGCCGTCGCAGAGGAACACCACGTGGTCGGCCACCTCGCGGGCAAAACCGATCTCGTGGGTGACGATCACCAGGGTCACGCCCAGTTGGGTCAGGCCCTTGATCACGTCGAGTACTTCGCCGACCAGTTCCGGGTCCAGCGCCGAGGTCGGCTCGTCAAACAGCAGCACCTTGGGGTCGAGTGCCAGCGCACGGGCAATCGCCACGCGCTGTTGCTGGCCACCGGAAAGCTGGCGCGGGTAAGCGTCGACCTTGTCTGCCAGGCCGACCTTGGCCAGCAGTTCACTGGCCTTGGCCTGCGCCTCGGCCTTGCTCCAGCGCTTGTGGGCCAGCGGCGCCTCGGCCACGTTTTCCCAGGCGGTCAGGTGCGGGAACAGGTTGAAGTTCTGGAACACAAAGCCGACGTCGATGCGCCGCTTGAGAATCTCGCGCTCCTTGAGTTCGTAGAGCAGGTCGCCCTTGCGCCGGTAGCCGACGTATTCACCGTCGATGGTGATGTGCCCGCTGTCGATTTTTTCCAGGTGGTTGATGGTGCGCAGCAAGGTGGACTTGCCCGAGCCGGACGGCCCGAGAATCACCGTGACTTTGCCGGGGTCGATGGTCAGGTCGATGTCCTTGAGCACCTGCTGGTTGCCAAAGCGCTTGCCCACGCCCTGGATCTGGATGCGGCCTGCGCGTGCTTCACCCATGGGTTTTCTCCTTCAGCCAGCCGCGCAGGCGTTGCAGCGGCGTCGGCGGCAAGACGCGGGCGGTGCCGCGCGCAAAATGGCGCTCAACGTAGTACTGCGCGCTGGTCAGCACAGTGGTGATGATCAGGTACCAGACGGTGGCGACGATCAGCAGGGGAATCACCGCCTGGGTGCGGTTGTAGATGACCTGCACGGTGTAGAACAGCTCCGGCAGCGCCAGCACGTAGACAATCGACGTGCCCTTGACCAGGCCGATGATTTCGTTGAACCCCGACGGCAGGATCGAGCGCAGCGCCTGGGGCAGGATGATCCGGAAGATGCGTCGCGAAGCCGGTAAACCGAGGGCTGCCGCCGCTTCGTGCTGGCCGGCGTCGACGCCGATCAGGCCGCCACGGATGATCTCTGCGGCGTAGGCCGCCTGCATCAGGCTCAGGCCCAGAACGGCTACGGTGAACTGGCTGAGCACGTCCACCGTCGACCACTCGGCGAAGACCACGCCGGTGAACGGCACGCCGAGCACGATGTGGTCGTACAGGTAGGCAAAGTTGTAGAGGATGATCAACACCAGCAGCGCCGGCATCGAGCGGAAAAACCAGATATAGCCCCAGGCCAATGCCGCCAACAATGGCGAACCGGACAACCGCGCCAGGGCCAGCGCGGTGCCGAGGATGATGCTGAACACCGTGCTCAGCAGGGTCAGCAACAGCGTCTGGCCGAGGCCGCGCAGCACCGACGGCGAGAAGAACCACTGGCCGAATACGCCCCACTCCCAGCGCGGGTTGGTCGCCAGGGAATGCACGATCCCGAGCAGCACCAGCGCGGCGAAGATCGATCCGGCCCAGCGCCAGGGGTGCCGGGCCGGCACCACTTGCAGGGCTTTGATCGGTGTGGAGACACGGGCCTGGCGAACAGGGCTGGGCTGATCGATCAGGTCATAGGACTTGGCGACGATGGGCATGTTTTATTCCTCTTAGAAGGCGTAAGTCAGCCGGGTGTAGTAGTACCCGCCGGTAAAACCGTAGGGCGAATAGGTGCCGTAGCTGCTGACCATGGTGCTGCTGGGCACACCTTGTTTCTTGGGGTAGACGTCGAACAGGTTCTTGGCGCCGATGGCCACGTTGAGGTCTTTGGTGAGGTTGTAGCCAAGGTCGAGGTCGGTGATCCATTTGGCGCTGTAGACGCGGTCGAGGCTGCGGTCGTCGGAGACGTTGACCTCCTTGTAGGAGCCGTACCGGGTCAGCGCCAGGTTGAGGTTGAAGCGGTCGATGCTCCAGTCGCCGCCGAGGATCAGCTTGGTGCTGGGCTGCACGCCGGTGATCAGGTTGCGTGCCTGGCGGTCCATCAGGTCATAGGAGGTGCCGAGGATCGTGGTGGCGGCCTTGTAGTTGAGGATCCTGGTCTGGTTCCAGTTAAACGCGGCGGTCCACTTCAGCGCGCCGTACTGGCCGAGGTCCTGGCTGTAGTTGCCGACCAGGTCGAGGCCCTTGGTGCGGGTGTCGGCGCCGTTGATGAAGTACTGGCCGCCGGAGGTGGAGGTGATGCCATTGCCTTGCAGCACCTGGGTGATTTCCGGGCCGAGCAAGGTGCCGGTGAGGGTAATGCGGTCACGCAGGTTGATCACGTAGGCGTCGGCGGTGAAGTTCAGGCGGTCAGTCGGCGTGAGGGTGAAACCCAGGCTGTAGTTGGTCGAGCGTTCGGGCTTCAACTCCTGGGCGCCGAGGGCCTGGGCCGCCGCCGAACCCACCGGCAACACGCCGTAGTTGATCGACTGGTACACCCCATTCACCACGCCGTAGGTGGTGGAACGTGCGCTGAACAGGCTGTTGGCCAGAGACGGCGCGCGGAAGCCATTGCTCACGGTGGCGCGCACGGCGAACTGCGGGGTGAAGTCGTAGCGGGTGGTCAGCTTGCCGCTGCGCGTCGCGCCCACGCCTTCGTTGTAATGCTCGTAGCGAAAGGCGGTGCCCACATACCAGTCCGACAGCGGGTTGAAACCCACGTCGACATAACTGGCCAGGCTGTTGCGCGAGGCGCTGCTTTCTTCATCCGGCGAAATGCCGTTGGTGACCTGCGCCCCGGACGACGCACAATTGCCCGGCGCCACGCAGTAGCCGCCGTTGGCATAGGATTCATAGTCACCGGCCTGCACCTCATAAGTGTCGCGGCGATGCTCGAAGCCGTAGCTCAAGTCGAGGGGTTTTTGCAGACCGATATCGAAGCCGCGCTTGAAGTCGAGGTTGGTGGTCAGCTCGGTGGAAATCCAGGTACCGGAGGTGAAGTGGTTCGGCGTGGCCTCACCCAGGGATGGGTTCTGGTTATGCGTGGTGCCCTGCTCCGCATCGTTGCGCCCGTAGGTGGTGGACAAGTCCCAATCCCACTCGCCGACGGTACCTTTGCCGCCGAACGCGGCCTGGAAGTCGTCCTCGTCGATAAACCAGGTCGGCGTATAGCCGCCGGGGTAGCCGTTGGGCCCAGTGGTGATGGTGTTGGTGATGGTCGGCAGGCGGAAGTTCTGGCCCTGCTCGGCCTTGCGCCGCGAATAAGTGGTGAAGGAATACAGGCTGAAGCTGTCGTCGATCGGCAATTCGGCGTTGTAGCCCAGGGTCAGCAGGTTGGTCTTGGGTGTGCCGTAGCCGCCATAGGTGGAGCGGCCGGCCTGCTCATAGGCTTGCGCGTAGGTGTAGCCGTTGGCGCTGGCCTTGTTGTCGTCGTTCTGGCTGCGTGCGTCCAGCGCCAGTTGGACGATGCCGCCGTTGCCGATTTCGAAACCCTTGTTGAGGCTTTGTTGCACGGTCTGTTTCTTGCCGTCGTAGCCAATCCCGGCGTTGGTCACCGAGGTGCCGCTGGTGTCGGCCTTGAGAATCACGTTGATCACCCCGGCAATGGCATCCGAACCGTACTGGGCAGCGGCGCCGTCGCGCAGCACTTCCACATGGTCGATGGCGCTGATCGGGATCAGGTCGAGGTCGGCGGGTGCCGCGCCGGTGTTGATGCCGTTGATGTTGAGGGTCGCGGCGGTGTGGCGGCGCTTGCCATTGACCAGCACCAGCACCTCGGCGGCGCTCAAGCCACGCAGGTTCGGGGCGCGAGCGATGCCGCTGGCGTCCCAACCGGTTTTTTCCGGCAGGGTCAGCGACGGGATCACCGCGCTCAGGGCTTCCATCAAACCGGGTTTGCCGGTGCTCTGTAATTGCTTGGCGCTGACCACATCGATCGGCACCGGGCTGCTGGTGACCGTGCGTTGCTCGGCGCCACGGTTACCGGTGACAACCACGGTGGACAGGGTGCTGTCGTCCTGGGCCTGGGCTGTGTTTGCCAGCAGGGCCAGCGCGAGTACGGCGGTCGGTTGTAAGACTTGCTTCATAGCCACTCCAGACGTTCCAAATCGCGAAGTCGGGCAGTCACGCGGGTGGGCGCGGTGCTCGGTTTTTTCGGGGGTGTTGCGGCGATTTGGGGCTAGGTGTGGGGTGGGCGCGGGGTTTGAATCGGCAACATACGTTGAACTCCCTTCCAACGATTCTGCCGCGGGGTCTTTACCCGGTTATGGCGCGCAGAATCTGAATCACGCTGGGTACCATCCGAGGTCAGGGGTAGGCTGTTGCGATCAAACATAACGGAATGGGTTTTGAAAATATAATGCTATTTGGGCATAAGCTAATATTCTTGGATTTAATTATTTTTGTTGTTTGTTATTCTTGTTGGTAATGTCTTTTTGCGATTATCTGGGGGGGGGTTGGGTGTATATCCGTTATTTAGGTAACGGCTACTTATGGTTTCGCCCTTACGGCGAGTCACTTTGCAAAAGCGTCCTTCCAAAAGTGACCCGCTGTACGAGCGGAACCATACGCAGCCGTTACCGCAGAAATGGATATGTACGCAGTACCATCCCCATCGAGCGCCTCCCCCTCCAACCCACGTAAGGCCAGGGGCTCACCGAGCCGGCTTCAACAACTGCATCTGCTGCCGATAATCATCCGTCACCTGCCGCGCCTGGCTACTGCTGGTAATCACCCTGGGCGTAATCAACACAATCAACTCCGTCCGGTCTTTGGACTTACTGGTATTCCCAAACAACCACCGCAACCCCGGAATCTTCCCAAGATAAGGCACAGCACTCACCGACTCCGCATTGTCCTGCTTGATCAACCCCCCCAGGAGCACCGTCTGCCCACTCTGCACCGCCACCTGCGTCGACACCGAACGCGTGGAAATACGCGGATTATTCTGCGTGTCGCTACTCGACGACGCCTGATCCTGCGCATCACTGACCTGCTGCTGAATATCCATATACACCAGCCCCCCCGGATTAATCCGCGGCACCACATCCAGAATCACACCCGTCTGCACATACTCCACACTGCTCAACGTGGTGTCAGAAGTCCCCGTATTCACCGTGGTCTGACTGATAGGAATGTTATCCCCCACCTGAATCTGCGCCGGCTGGTTGTTCATCACCACCAGCGACGGCGCCGACAGCACCTGGGTACGCCCATTGGTTTCCAGCGCATGCAAAGCCACCTGCAAGTTGGAGCTGACAAACGAATAGAACAACGAATCCGTCGCCCCCAACCCGGCCCCGCCACCGCCCAAAGCGCCCTGGCTACCGGCGGTATTGCCCACCGTGGTGCTGGTGGAATTACCCGCCAGGCGCCCCAGGTACCACTGCACGCCGAGGTCCAGTTCACCGGTCAGTTTGACCTCAAGGATGCGCGTCTCGATCTGCACTTGCAGCGGCGGATTATCGAGGCGTTTGATCGCCGATTCGATCTCCTTCCACTGCACCGGGCGCGTGCGTACCAGCAGTTGGTTACTGCTTTTTTGCGCGGTGATGCGCGTACCGGCGTCGAGGCTTTTGGCCGGCGCGTCGGCCGTGGTGCCGTCGTCGGTGCTCTCGGTGTCTTCGCTGGCTTGGGGGTCTTGCTCCTCATCCTCGCTGGCGCGCTGGGTGGTGTTGCCCATGCCGCTGCTGTTGCCGTTCAGCCCGCCAGGCGTATTGCCGGAGGTGCTGTTGGTGCCGGGTGAAGACAAGGTCGCTGTGCGCAAACCGGGCGCGACCTTGGCCGGGGCGTCGTCCTTGATCGCGCCGCTGCCGTAGATCTGCCGCAGGTACTTGGCCAGGTCGGTGGCCTTCATGTTGCGCACGTCGTAGACGTACATCTGCGGTTCGTTGCCGCCGCCTTCGTCGATGGTGTGAATCCAGTCACCGACTTCGCTGAGGTACTGCGGTTGCGACGAGATCGCGACCACCGAGTTGGTCCGCTCGATCGGCAAAAAGCGCACCATGCCCGCCAACGGCATGCCGCTGTCGGGGCCGAACATTTTTTGCAGCTCGGGCATCAGTTCGGCGACCGAAGCGCGTTGCAGGCCGAACACACCCACCGACATGCCCTTGAGCCAGTCCACGTCAAAGGTGTCGATGGTGTCCTGATAGTTGGCCAGTTCTTCCGGGGTGCCGGCCAGACTCAGCACATTGCGCGCCGGGTCGACCAGCAGGAAAGCGTTCTCGCGGGCGAACGGCTTGAGCAGTTTCTGCATCTCGGTGGCCGAGATGTAGCGCAGCGGAAACAGCCGCGCCGACAAGCCGTTGGACGGTTGCGACACACGCATCTCCGGCACCAGCTTGCCCGCCACCGCCTGGTTGGCAGGCAGGATCACATAGCGGTTGCCCTGTTTGATCATGGCGTTGTCGGTCCACGACAGCAGGGTTTCCAGAATCGACAGCGCCTGCTGCTTGTTCACCGGTTTGGAGGTGGAAAAGCTGACATTGCCCTTCACCCCCTGGGCAATGCTGTAGTTCTCATGCAGCAGGTCGCCCATCACGCTGTTGATCACCGCCTCGATCGGCTGGTCGGCGAAGTTGAACACGATGTCGCCGCCCGCGTCCTCCTTGGCGGCCGGCGCCGCTGTCGGTTGGCGCACGAACTGCTGGTTGCCGCGAATCAATTGGCGCTGGGGCGGTGTCTTGGCCTGGGGCTGGCTGCTGTCGACCGGGGCCTGTTCGCTGGCCGGGTCGACGGGCGGGCGTTGCGAGCCGGTGCCCTGCATCGCCTCGTGCAACAAAGCCTCGTCCGGGTCCAGATGCTCGGGGAATGTGCCGCAGCCACCGAGGGAAACGGCGGTGGCCAGGCAAAACACGGTGGTGCGCAAAGCGCCGGGGAATGTATCGATCAAGGGGTGGACTCGTGAGGAAGGGTAATCGGGGGTGTGCTCGACGGCGGCGGCAGGCGCAGCCCGCGCAGGCTCAGGGTCTGCGTGCGGCCGTCGAGGACAAAGCGGGCTTCGCGGGGTGTCAGGTGTTCCAGCCGCCAGCCGTTGGGCAGGGTCTGGTCCTGGTGGACTTTCAGCGGCGGACCATCCGCGCGCTTGAGCAGTGCAACGCGCAGGTCGCCGTCCAGCACGATGCCGGTCAGCGTCAGGCTCGACAGGCTGGAGACGGCGGCCTGGCCAACCGCACGGTCAGGGCTGCGGTCAGGGCTGAACAGCGGCGCCTGCCAGGTACCGGCGAGGCTTTCCAGGGTTGCGCTCGGGGCCGTCAGCACCTTGGCCGTGGCGTTGGCGCGCGCATCGGGTTCGGGTGCCGGCAACCATTCGGGCGCATCGCCGATGCTGCTGAGGATGCCGACCATCAACAGGCCCAACAGCCCGGCGACGCCGAGCAACAGCCACTCCAGGGGACGCAGTGCGTTGATCATCGGCGCACCTGCGTGGCAGAAGCCGGTTGCAGGTAGCCACGCACCAGCAGGTGCACCACCAGTTGGCCGGCGCCACCGCTGGCGGGGGCGTTTGGCCCACGGCGGATGCTCATCTCATCGACAAACAGAAACGGGCGCTGGTACTCCAGCTCATGCAGGATCGCGGTCAAGGGTTCGATGGCGCAGTTGAGGGTCAGGCTGACTTTGACTTGGCGGTACGGCTCGCTGTCGTCCTGCTCCGGGGTGATCGGCATGCGCTGCGTGAGGCTGCAGCCGCCACCGAGGCCGGCGCGGCTGTTGATCAGGTCGGCGATGCGTTGCATCAGGTCCGCCGCCACGGCGCTGGGGTCGTCGCCGGGCAACAGGCTGGTGCTGCTGGCCGGGTCCTGGCGGGCCTCTTCAAGTTGCTGGCGCAAGGAATCGCCCTGGCGCAGCACGCCGGCGTAGCGTTGCTGCTGTTCACGCAACTGCTCGGCCTGCTCGCCCATCTCGCGCAAGGGGCCGGCGAACCAGCTGTCGACCAATAGCCAATACGCGGCGCCGAGCACCAGGGCCAGGCCGATCAGGGCGGCGCCGCGGCGCTCACGGGGTGTCAGTGGTCGGCGCATCGGCGGCCTCCTGGTGCAGGTGGGCGCGCAAGGAGAATTGATCCTTGCCGGTTTGCGCATCGGGTTGGATCACCCCTTCGAACTGGGCGTTTTCCAGGCTGTGGCAGCCCTTGATCCGGGTGATCAGGGCGCTGGCCTTGGCGCTTTGCCCGGAGAATGAAACGTCGGCGCCGTCGTTGACTTCCAACTGGTCGATCCAGGTGTCGGACGGCAAGCAGGCGCTCAGCTCGTTGAGCAGCCCGGCGAGCGGCGGCTGGGCGGTCTTGCGACGGATCAGGTACTGCGCGGCGCCACGGGTATTCAGCACTTGCTGGCGCAGCGCCTGGACCTCGGCGACCTGGGCTTTTTGCGCGCGCACGCTTTGCTGCATGCTGTCGAGCACGCGCTGACGGTCATTGAGCCACAGCAGCATGGCGGCAATCAGCAAGGCGCCGCACAGCCACGGCAGGCTGCGTTGCAAGCCTTTGCCCGCCGGGCGCTGGCGTGGCCGCAGCGGCACCGGTAGCAGGTCGATGCCCATCGGGACGCCCGCCGCGTCCGCCACATCCACCGCGTGGGGCTGCAAGCCGAGGGCGGCGCATTCGGTGAGGATCTGGTCGAGGCGCTCGCGCAGGATCGCCACCAGCGTCACGTGCACGTGGGTCGGGGTGCGCCGTTCCTGGCGCGCGACAAAGTACAGCTGGGCGGCATCGAACGGAGTAAAACGGTCCAGTTCATAGC
>NZ_JBAWDE010000319.1:0-3071 GCF_049590575.1 Pseudomonas sp. | reverse complement strand
GGCTTGCTCGCGAATACGGTGGATCAGTGAAGGAAGTTTTAGCTGACACACCGCATTCGCGAGCAAGCCCGCTCCCACATTTGATACGGAGGAGTTTTTGAAGTGAAGCGTCTACTCGGCCTGCTGGCCCTGTTCTCTCTACTGGCCGGTTGCGCCAGCGGCATCATCAACCCCGACGGCTACGACGAAACCGGCACCGCCTCGTATTACGGCGCCAGGCACCATGGCAACAAGACTGCCAGCGGTGAACCCTTCAACCAGAACGCCCTGACCGCCGCCCACCGGCGATTGCCCTTCGGTACGCAGGTCAAGGTCAGCAATCTGGACAACGGCAAATCCGTCGTCGTCCGCATCAATGATCGTGGCCCGCACACCCGTGGGCGCTTGATTGATCTTTCACGCAAAGCCGCCGAGCAATTGGGTATGGTCGGCAGCGGCACCGCGCGCGTTCGCGTGCAAGCCATGAGCAACTAGGCCCACACTCAAAATCGAAGGAGCCCTGGCCATTTTCGGATTAACCGCCCTCTCGCCCTGGAGCCTGCTGGAACTGGTCAGCGGCCTGCTGTTGCTGATCGTCGGCGCCGAAATCCTGGTGCGCGCCGCCGTGCGCCTGGCTGCCAGCCTCAAGGTGCGGCCGTTGATCATCGGCTTGAGCATCGTTGCTTTCGGCAGCAGCGCGCCGCAGATGACTGTCAGCCTGCAGGCCACCCTGGCCGGCAACACCGACATCGCCGTGGGCAGCGTGATTGGCAGCAGTATTTTCAACATCCTCGTGACCCTTGGCCTGTCGGCGCTGGTGATTCCTTTGCGAGTCTCGCGCCAACTGGTGCGCGTGGATATCCCGATGATGATCCTGGCCGGGCTGCTGGTGTTCACCCTGGCGGCCAATGAAGCACTCACGCCGGTCGACGGGCTGCTGTTGCTGGTGGCGTTGGCGGCCTACCTCGGCGTGCTGCATTACCAGACACGCCATTCGCGCCGCCCGCGCACCCTGCAAACCGTGGCCCGGGCGCCCTGGCTGAGCAGCGTGCTGCTGATGCTTGGCGGGCTGCTGATCCTTGTGCTGGCCGGGCATTTGCTGCTGGGTGCCGCCGTGGATGTGGCGAGCGACCTGGGCTTGTCGGAGCGCGTCATCGGCCTCACGCTGATCGGCGTCGGCACCTCGCTGCCGTGCCTGGCCACCTCGCTGATCGCCGCCCTGCGCGGCCAGCGCGAGATCGCCGTGGGCAACGTGATCGGCAGCAACCTGTTCAACCTGCTGGGGGTGCTGGGCATCACCGCCCTGGTGGCGCCGACGCCGCTGTCGGTGTCGCCCAACGCTTTGGATTTCGACCTGCCGGTGATGCTCGGCGTGGTGGTGCTGTGCCTGCCGGTGTTTTACACCGGCTACCGCGTAACCCGCGCCGAAGGCCTGGTGCTGCTGGGACTGTACCTGGCGTATGGGTTGCACGTGATGTCGTTCACCACCGGCATGCCGCTGGCCAACAAGCTTGAACAACTGATGCTGTATTACGTCCTGCCAGTGCTGGTGCCTTTCCTGTTGTTCAGCACGCTGCGAGCCTGGCGCCGCCAACACAAGAGGGAATCGCAATGACCGATCAGAAAAAGCCCGGGGTTGAGATGCGTCGCCAGGTGATGGGCGATGTGTTCGTCGACCGCGCCCTGGGCAATGCCACCGAGTTCACCCAGCCGCTGCAGGACTTCGTCAACGAACATGCCTGGGGCAGCGTGTGGAACCGCGAAGGGTTGCCGCTGAAGACGCGCAGCCTGATCACCCTCGCCGCCCTGACTGCACTCAAGTGTCCGCAGGAGCTCAAGGGCCACGTGCGCGGCGCGCTGAACAACGGCTGCAGCGTGGAAGAGATCCGCGAGGCGCTGCTGCATTGCGCGGTGTATGCCGGTGTGCCGGCGGCGATTGATGCGTTTCGAGCGGCGCAGGAAGTCATCGACAGCTATCAGAAAGACGCCTAGATCCAGCCACCCGCCTGCAACACGAAAATCCCGATATTCGTGGTCACCGCCGCCATCAGGGTGGTGATCACGATAATCGCCGCCGCCAGCTCATGATTGCCCTCGGCCGCCCTGGCCATGACAAAGCTGGCCGCGGCGGTCGGTGCACCGAAATACAGAAACAGAATCCCCAGCTCCGGGCCGCGAAAGCCCAGCAGCCACGCGCCCAGCGTGGCCACCAGCGGCAAACCGATCATCTTCACCAGGCTGGCACTCAGGGCCATGCTCCCGCTTTTGCGCAAGGCCGCCAGCGACAGGGTGCCGCCGATACAGATCAGTGCCAGCGGCAAGGTCATGTCGGCCAGGTACTGACCCGAGGACTCCAGCCAGCCTGGCAGGCCGATTTTGAAAATCGCGAAGGGCGCCGCAGCAAACACGCTGATGATCAGCGGGTTGGCCACCACGCTTTTGCAGATGCTCCATGGGTCGGACTTGATCACCGGGCTGTACACCGCCAGCACGATGGTCGACAGGGTGTTGTAGAACAGGATCACCAGCGCCGCGAGGATTGCGCCGAGGGAGATGCCGTAGTCGCCGTACATACTGGCCGCCAACGCCAGGCCGATCACCCCGTTGTTGCCGCGAAACGCGCCCTGGGTATAGATACCCCGGTCTTCACGCGGGCAGCGGTAAATCGCCCAGCCCCAGGCCAGGGCGAAGCTCAGCAGCGTGGCGACAGCGAAGTAGATCAGCAAACCCGGCTTGAGCGCCGAGTGCAGGTCGGCATGCAGGATGCCCAGGAACAGCAACGCCGGCATGGTGACGTTGAACACCAGCGACGAAGCCGTGTGGATAAAGTTGTCGTTGATCCAGTTGACGCGCTTGAGCAAAACCCCCAGAAACAGCATGGCAAACACCGGCGCGGTGATGGTGAGGGTGGTGAGGAAAATTGCCAGCATGCCGGGGAGAACCTTGGTGAGCGTCGTCAGGTGGCTAATGATAAGCCAGTGTAGGGCGCTTCGTCTGGTCTACCGCTTTCGCGAGCAAGCCCGCTCCCACATTTTGACCGCATTCCTCCAGCATGAACGCGGTCGAATGTGGGAGCGGGCTTGCTCGCGAAG
>NZ_JBAWDE010000318.1:0-11823 GCF_049590575.1 Pseudomonas sp. | reverse complement strand
GTGTGGCGCCAGGGTTGGCGGCCGTGGCGCTGGCAACTCAGCGTTGCGCCGTTGCGCGAACTCGGCCAGCGCATCGGCCCGCTGTTGATGAGCAATGGCGCCAGCCAGGGGTTGGCGCTGATCGAGCGCCTGGTGGCCTCGTTGCTGGGGGAAGGCGCAGTGACCTGGGTCAACCTGGCGCGCAAGCTGATGAACCTGCCGCTGATTGCGCTGATGAGCCTCAACCAGGTGCTGCTGGGCATGATGAGCCGCCGCCAGGGCGATGAACGCCTGGCCCTGCTCAAGCGTGGCCTGGAAACCGCCAGCCTGCTGACCCTGCCGGCCGGTGTCGGCCTGGTGGCCGCCGCGCCGAGCCTGGTGGCGCTGCTGCTGCCCAAACAATCGGCGGATTCGCCCTTGCCGTTGCTGCTGGCGTGGTTTGCCGTGCCGCTGGTGTTCGGCGCCTGGAACGCCTTGCTCGCGCGCTACGCCTACGCCGCCGGCGACACGCGCCAGCCGTTGCGCTGCGAATTGCTCGGCAGCGTGGTCAATGTGCTGCTGCTCGGCGCCCTGCCCTTTGTGTTCGGCCTGGCCGGTATTCCCCTGGCCGCCCTGGCCGGGGTGATCTGCACGGCATTGTTGCTGATGCAGCGCCAGGCCTTGCTCGACGCCCTGCCCTGGGCCCGGCACTGGCTGCTCGGCGCGGCGCTGATGGGGTTGGCGGCGCTGGCGCTGTTTCGCATTGAAGGCGTGTGGCTGCAACTGGGGTTGAGCACCCTGGCCGGCGCCGTGGTGTTGCTCGGGATGGGGCTGTGGCTGAAGCCGTGGCGCAAGGCATGAATGATCGGTTGGGGATAGGTGGATGAAACATCGCTGGATTCAAATGGACATCGCCAAAGGCATCGGCATCCTGGTGATCGTGTATGCCCACAGTTGGTTCGTCGCCACGTCGCGGGAGTTGATGTACCCGATCCTGGCCTCGTTCGTGTTGCCGTTGTTCTTCTTTTTGTCCGGGGTATTGTTCAAGCCCGAACAGCCCTTCGGCGAGATGGCGGTGCGCAAGGCCGATGGGCTGCTCAAGCCGTTTTTCTTCACCATGCTGGTGTATGTGATCGTGCGCGATGTGCTGCGTGGCCAACCGCTGCTGCCGGATATCGGCGGCGTGTTGTATGCCTCGGTGGACACCATCCCGTGGCAGGCCTTGTGGTTCCTGCCGCACTTTTGGGTAGCGATCCTGTTCAGTTGGGTGCTGCTGCGCTTGATGCAACGCCTGCCCCTGGCGCTGAGCTGCGCACTGATGCTGGTGCCGCTGCTGGTCGGCATCTGGATGCTGCCGTTCTTCTGGCAATTGCCGGTCACCTTTGGCGGGCAGACCTGGGTGCTGCCCGGCTTGCCGTTCAGCCTGGATATCACGCTGATCAGCAGTGCCTGTTTTGTCTATGGTTACCTGCTGCGCAACTGGCTGCGCAGCCATGCGGGGTCGCTGCTGACCTTGCTGGTCTCGGTGGCGCTGTTCGCCGCCGTGTTCCTCTACCGGGGCGACACCATGGACCTGGCACAGCGCCGCTACGACCACTGGCTGTGGACCAGCCTGCTGGCGGTGATTGGCGTATACCTGTGCTGGGCGCTGGCGAAGGTGTTGATGGTGTCGGCGCTGATCACCCGCGTGATGACCTACATCGGCCAGTCGACCTTGATCCTGTTGATCTTCCATGGAGAGATCCAGCACAAGACCTTCGACCTGATGGAGCGCCTGGGCCTGCACCCATTTGTGGCGGCGTGCGTCGGTTTTGTGGTGGCGGTGGTGGCGCCGTTGTTGATCGGGGAAGTGATCAAGCGGGTGGCGTTCCTGCGGTTTTTCTACTTTCCGTTTCCGGTGCGCAAGGTCGATAAAAAACTGTAGGAGCGCGTGGCTCCTACAGTGGGGTTGTTTCAGTCATCCAGTTGTTTCGGGGCTGGCTTGCTGCCCGATTTTTCCGGCTTGGCGTTGCCCTTGGCTCCCTTCACTGGAGCGGCTGCGGCGGGCTCAGGCTCTGCGGCGGCGGCAGCTTCTTTCTCGGCCATTGGCATCTGGTCGATGGTGCTGAAAAATTCCTTCAGGTCGAGGGGATCCGGTGGCACGGTCTTCTCGAGTTTCTTGTCGCCATCCTTGCCCACCAGGATAACTTTGGTGCCGCTGCCGGCACCGAGCTTGAGGGCGCGGATCAACGCGTTGGTTTCAGGCGGGGTAAGCTTTTTGTTGTCCTTCGGGTCTTTGGCGAACTTCTCGCCTTCGGCACCGATGCTGCCGAATTTCACGGTGTAGAACACCATGCTGCGTTCTTCAAAGGCCTGTTTGGTGGCGGGTTCGTTCAGCTGTTTTTGCAGGTCGGCCAACGTGGCGTTGCCGGAATCAAGCTCCACCACCACCAGCGGTCGGGCCTTGCCCAAGTCCTGCTTGAGCGGGTTGATATCATCAGCAGCCAACAGCGGCCCCGTAAAAGCCATCAAGGTAGCCAGGGTCAGCGACCGGATGAGCATGCGCACCTCCTTTGAATTCCATGCAGGGTTCTTGAGTTTCATGTCTGCGACAGCCAAATTCAAGGATGATTCCTGCCCCTCACCACAAAGCGTAGGCCAGGACGCCCGCTGCGCAAGGGCCTGAACCGGTTCAAGCGTGATTGTTTCTTCTGATTGCGCAACCATCACGAAGCCTTCCATTCCGGCCAATGCCGAGCAAACACGGGGGCCACAATCGGGTCGGCATCCACCTGCGCAAGGGTCTGCGCAAAGCCTGGCGCCAGGGCCTCGAGTGCTTCGCGCGCCGCGTCCCAGCGCGACACCGCTGCCGCCATGATGCCGAGGGCATTCGGTGCGCCGCTGGGCGCGAACAACTGGTCGGCGAACTGTTCGGCAAACACCACCCAGGCCTGGTGCAGATAACGCCGAGTGCCGGTGGTCAATTGGGTTTGCACCGCAGGGTCGGCGTCACCCAGCCAGCGTTGCGGGTAGTCGATGATGCCGATGGCCGAGTAGCAGTTAGCCGCGATGTACACCAGGCCGCGCAGGATCTGTGCGCGGTTGCCGGCCAGCAGCTCGGAGTCGGGGTACTCCAGGCCCAAGTGAATCAGGATCGCCGCACTCTCGGTCAGCACCTGGCCGTCGGGCGTGACCAGGGTGGGGATCTGTTTCAACGGGTTGATGCGCGCGAGCGCTTCGGTGCCCGCGCCTTCCTGCCAGGAGCTGGCGTCTACCCGGTGCCACTGCACCGCACAACGTGGCAGCGCGATTTCGATCATGCACGAGCCAGACTCGTCAGTGCCGTAGAGCGTGTACATGGGCAGTTCCTCCTAACGCAGCAGTTTTGCCTGCAAATGGGCCTTCACCTGCGGCCATTCCGAATCGATGATGCTGAAGCGCACCGAATTGCGTTTGCGCCCGTCGGGCATGATCCGCTCGTGGCGCACGATACCTTCCTGCACGGCGCCCAGGCGCAGGATCGCGGCACGGGATTTTTCGTTGAGTTCGTCGGTGGTGAATTGCACGCGTACGCAGTCCAGCACCTCGAAAGCGTAGGTCAGCAACAACAGCTTGGCTTCAGTGTTGATCGCGGATTTCTGCGTGGACAGTGCCAACCAGGTGTGGCCGATTTCCAGTTTGCGATTGAGCCGGTCGACCTTCCAGAACCGCGTGCTGCCGACCACCTGGCCATTGCTTTTGCGCACGATGGCAAACGGGATCACCGTGCCCGCCGTACGCCCGGCCACGGCGGTGTCGATGTATGCGTCGACGGTGGCCGGGCCCGGCACATTGGTGACCTTGAGGTTCCATAATTCGCCATCGGCGGCGGCTTCAAGCAGCGCGGCCTTGTGCTCGGGTTGCAGGGGCTGGAGCTCGACCGTGGTGCCGGTCAGGGTGATAAGGTTCATGGACGCTGCGCCGTGGGTGGGTCGTCAGTGTGCAAGAGTGCAGGCTCTGCGCGCGTCCAGGCAAGCGTTTTAGAACAGCCCCATTTGCCCGCCGACCAGGGTCGCGAAATCGTCGTTGACGAACGGCAGGATCGCGTCGGCCACCGGCTGCAATTGCCGGGTCACGTAGTGATCGTAATCAATCGGCGCCCGGCGCACCTCCAGCGGCTCGGGGCCGTTGACGCTGATCACGTAGCTGATCCAACCACCGCGCTGGTATTGGCGTGGGCGCCCCAGGCGGTCGTTGTATTCATCGGCCAGACGCGCGGCGCGCACGTGCGGCGGCACGTTGCGTTCGTAGTCATCCAGGCGCCGGCGCAGGCGTTTGCGATAGATCAGCAATTCGTCGAATTCGCCGCTCAGTGTCCGGCGCACGTAGTCGCGGATGTAGTCCTGATGGGGCTGGCGATGGAAAATGCGCCGGTACAGCTCCTGCTGGAATTGGCGAGCCAGCGGCGACCAGTCGCTGCGCACGGTTTCCAGGCCTTTGTAGACCATCTCTTCGCTGCCGTCGCTGCGCACCACCAGGCCGGCATAACGCTTTTTGCTGCCCTCCTCCGCGCCGCGAATGGTCGGCATCAGGAAGCGGCTGAAGTGGGTTTCGTATTGCAGTTCCAGGGCGCTTTGCAGGCCATACGCACTGTGCAGGTGTTCACTCCACCAGGTGTTGACGTGCGTGACCAGCGCCTGGCCGATACGGCTGGCCTCCTCCTGGGAATGCGCACCGCCGAGCCAGACGAAGGTGGAGTCGGTGTCGCCGTAGATCACTTCATAGCCCTGGGCTTCGACCAGCTCGCGGGTCTGGCGCATGATCTGGTGCCCACGCATCGTGATCGATGAGGCCAACCGCGTGTCGAAGAACCGGCAACCGCTGGAGCCGAGGACGCCGTAAAACGCGTTCATGATAATTTTCAGCGCTTGGGACAGCGGCGCGTTGTGTTCGCGCTTGGCGGCTTCGCGGCCCTCGGAAACACGGGTGACGATGGACGGCAGGCAGTGGCGGGTACGCGAGAAACGCGCGCCGCGAAAACCTTCGACGGACTCGCGGTCGTCAGGGTGCCTGATGCCTTCGATCAGGCCCACCGGGTCGATCAGGAAACTGCGGATGATCGACGGGTAGAGGCTTTTGTAATCGAGCACCAGCACCGATTCGTAGAGACCGGGCCGCGAGTCCATGACAAAACCGCCGGGGCTGGCCTCGGGCGGTTTGTCCCCCAGGTTCGGCGCAACGAAGCCCTGGCGGTGCATCAGCGGCATATACAGGTGGGTGAACGCCGCCACCGAGCCACCGTTGCGATCGGCCGGCAGCCCGGTGACGCTGGCGCGTTCGAGCAGGAACTTGAGCAGCTCGGTCTTGGCGAAAATCCGCGTGACCAGCTCGCAGTCCTTGAGGTTGTAGCGCGCCAGGGCGGGCTTGTCCTCGGCGAACATGCGGTTGATTTCATCCATGCGCTGGTACGGCGTGGAGATGTCCTTGCCTTCGCCGAGCAGGGTCTGCGCGACGTTTTCCAGGCTGAAGGATTCGAAACTCCAGGTGGCGGAGCGCAGGGCTTCGATACCATCGATGATCAGCCTCCCCGCCGCCGCCGCGAAGTAATGGTTGCGACTGCCGTGCTCGCGCCAGGCCATGGCTTCACCGCCACGCCCCAGCAGCAGCGGCACGCCCAGGCGTTGGGCATGCTCGTGGAGCACGCGCAGGTCGAACTGCACCACGTTCCAGCCGATAATCGCGTCGGGGTCATGGGTAGCGAGCCATTGGTTGAGGCGTTCGAGCAATTGCGCGCGGGTGTCGCAGTACTCAAGCTTGAAGTTCACCGCATCGGCTTTGTTCGGCGGGCCGAGCATGTATACCTGGCGCTCGCCGCAGCCTTCGAGGGCGATGGAATAGAGATCGCCCTGGGCGGTGGTCTCGATGTCGAGGGACACCAGCTTCAGCGGCGGCCGGTACTCGGGCGCGGGTTTCATCTGTGCGTCTTGCAGCGTGCCGTCGGTATCGGGGGTGCCGCCGAACCAGACCGGGGCGGTGATGAATCGCTCCATCATGTAGCGCTCGGGCGGGCGTACATCGCCTTCGTAGACATCGACTCCGGCGGCGCGCAGGCGTTTTTCCACGTCCATCGCCTGGCGGTGCTGGCGCGTGTACAGGCCGAGCACCGGGCGGTGATGGAAATCGCACAGCTGCAGCGGGCGCAATTCGATATCGCGCTCGTCCTTGAGCATCCAGTCCAGATGCTTGCGGTGGGCTTCCGGGATAAACATCACCGAGGTCTGCACGGGTAGGCGGACAAACCGCGGGCCCTGGTCGGTGGCCAGCCAGAAGCTGACCTCCGTGCCGGCCGGGGTATCGCGCCAATGCCGGGTCAGGACAAAACCCTGCTGTAAATCCACCGTACCGCACCTCAGGAATCGCTTTCAGGGCGTGATTCTACTCGGCATCCGCGCCAACGCGGCAGGTTAAAGCGCCTGTAGGCCGCGATCGCATTATTTTGTTGCAGAACATTAATAACAATCACTATCATTCGCGCCGGAGTCGTATCCGCGCAGCGAGGACGCGCAACGTTGTTGCCCTTTTCCTCACATTGACGGTTCGCCGTCAGGATCGACCATGCCCACCCGTAGCCTATTCGCTGTGCCGTTTCGCCCCACCCTGCTCGCCCTTTGCTGCTCCCTGAGCCTTGCCGCTCACGCCGCAACCCCAGTCACTGCGCAGGATGCGAATAACAGTCAGGATGGCAACACACTGGAACTGGGCGCCACCAACATCAGCGCCGATGCCCCCGCGCCGAATGCCCTGCCGCCGGTGTACGCCGGCGGCCAGGTGGCACGCGGCGGCCAACTGGGTGTGCTGGGCAACCAGGACATCATGGATATGCCGTTCAGCATGTCCTCCTATACCGAAAAACTGATTCGCGACCAGCAGGCCGAGACCGTCGGCGATGTGCTGCTCAATGACTCGTCCGTGCGCCAGGCGTCGGGGTATGCCAACCAGGCACAGGTCTTTGTGATCCGCGGTCTGCAACTCAATGGTGATGACATTTCCTTCAACGGCCTGTATGGCATCCTGCCGCGCCAGATCATGTCCACTGACGCCCTGGAGCGCGTGGAAGTGTTCAAGGGGCCCAACGCCTTTATCAATGGCGTAACCCCTGGCGGCTCCGGGATCGGCGGCGGCGTGAACCTGCAACCCAAGCGCGCCGATGATGTGCCGTTGCGGCGTTTCAGCACTGACATCAGCAGTGATGGCCGGGTGGGCGAACACCTGGATATTGGCCAGCGCTTTGGCGAGGACAACCGTTTCGGTGCGCGAGTGAACATTTCCCAGCGCGAAGGCGACACCGCAATCGACGATGAGAACCAGCGCTCGAAGCTGTTTGCCGTCGGCCTGGATTATCGCGGCGACGCCTTGCGCTTATCGGGGGATTTCATTTACCAGAAACAGCGCGTCAACGGTGGCCGTAACTCGGTGTTCCTCGGTACCGGCGTCACGCATATCCCGGATGCGCCATCAGCAGACACCAACTACGCCCCGAGCTGGAACGCCACCGACATCGAAGACACGCTGGGCATGCTGCGCGGCGAATATGACCTCAACGATACCTGGACCGCCTACCTCGCCGCCGGCGCCAAGCACACTAACGAAAACGGGCGATATTCGTCGGTGACCCTGACCGACAACCTGGGCACGGCCAATGTCACCGGCTCGCGCATCGCCCACCAGGAAGACAACACCAGCCTGATGACCGGCCTGAATGGCAAATTCCAGACGGGCGCGGTCAGCCACAAACTGAATGTCGGCCTCACCGGCACCTGGACCCAGGCGCGCAACGCGTATGAGTTCGACTTCACGCCCAATGCCAGCAGTATTTATAACCCCTCCAGCAACATTGCCGAACCGGTGCGTGGCACCGTCAATGGCGGCGACCTGGGCGACCCGGGCATCACCGCCAAGACCTTCGTGCGCAGCGCGGCGGTTTCCGACACTTTCGGGTTCCTGGATGACCGTCTGTTGTTCACGGCCGGCCTGCGCCATCAGGAAATGGTCATGCAGGGCTACGCGTACGGTTCCGGCCCGCGCACCTCCAATTACACGGCGTCGATCAACACCCCGGTCTACGGCCTGGTTTTCAAGCCGTGGGAGCATGTGTCGTTCTATGCCAACCATATTGAGGGGCTGGCCCAGGGGCCGACTGCACCGGTTGTTTCCGGTGGTCTCAACGTCACCAACGGCTCGCAGGCCTATGCACCGGCACGCTCGAAACAGACCGAAGCAGGTGTAAAACTCGATATGGGCACCTTCGGCGCGACGCTGGGCGTGTATCGCATTGAGCAGCCGAGTGATGGCTACTCGATTCAGACCAGCGCCACAACGGCCGAATATGTACGCGAAGGCCAGCAGATCAACCAGGGCGTGGAACTCAACGTCTTCGGTGAGCCCATCAGCGGCTTGCGCCTGCTGGGCGGGGTGACGGTGATGAAAACCGAACTCAAAGACACGCTGAACGGCGCCAACGACGGCAACCGCGCAATCGGCGTGCCTTCTTTCCAGCTCAATGCCGGTGTGGATTGGGACGTGCCGGGCCTGCAAGGCGTGACGCTCAACGGTCGTATGCTACGCACCGGCGGCCAATACGCCGACGCGGCCAACAACCTGAGCCTGCCGGACTGGAACCGCTTCGATGTGGGCGCACGCTATAACTTCAAGGTCGCACAGCGTGATGTCACTTTAGGCGCCACCGTGGAGAACGTGGCTAATGAGAAATATTGGGAGTCGGCACTGGGTGGCTACCTGAGCCAGGGTGAACCACGCGTGGCCAAGCTGTCGGCGACGGTGGATTTTTAAAATAGCGCAGCGTGGAGAGAGGCTGCTCTCACATTGAAGCCGTAAACACGGGCATCAACCCTGATGCCCGTTGTGGTCAGGCCTGACGGGCACGGTCCAGATAGGTCTCGATGTTACCCATTTGCTCGTCCCAGCCCCGCGAGTTCATCTTGAACGCCTTCTGGCGGCGGGCCTCGGGCACCGCATTAAAACCGGACTCGACCACCCGCAGCAGAATGCCAGGGGCGCGATCTTCGATGGTGAATTCCACCAGTGTCGGGGTTTCGTTATCGTAGTCCACGCCCTTTTCTACCGCGAAGGGGTGCCACCAGAAAGAGAACAGCGTCTGTGGCAGGATGCGTTCAATCCTGGCCTTCCACACCACATGTTCGTAACCTGGGTAAGTGATCGGCGCTTCGATGGTTTTCCCCGCAACAAAAGCTTTGCCCTTGAGGGCAATACCGAACCAGCTGCCGAATTGCTCGGCATTGGTCAGTGCTTCCCAGACAGTTTTGCGTGAAGCATTAAGCAGGACTTTTCGTTCGATGCGATCTAATACGTGCATAAGTCACCTCCTCCATTGACAGTAGGCGACATCAAACAATGCGCAACCTTGGGTTGTAAGCAATGATGATGATCCTTTCCTTGACCCGGCAATACGTTATGACTGACCCATTGAATGGAAGTTGCTTCTGCAAAGGTGTGGGCTACCAGGTCGACCGCCAGGATATGCCGACCTTTCCCACAACGTGCCCTGGCTGGCCTATGAAGACGTAGCGCAGTGGCACGAATGGAAAGTGTGACTTAGACGCGTGGATCACCTGGTGCTTTGGCGGGCGTGGCATATTGCGGCTTCAGGTGACCTTCCTGGTCGAGCAACCAGGCGTCCATGATCTGCCGCACCACCGGCCCCGCTACTCGACCACCGGCCTCACCGTTTTCGATCATCACCGAAATCACGATTTTCGGGTGTTCAGCCGGAGCAAAACCAACAAACAGGGCGTTATCGCGGTGACGCTCCAGGGTCTTCTCACGGTTATAGCGCTCGCCCTGTTTGATCGCGACCACTTGCGCGGTACCGCTCTTACCGGCAATCCGGTATTGCGCGCCTTGCGCAGCAGCCCGAGCGATGCCGCGCGGGTCATGCATCACCAGTTGCATACCGTGGTTGACCTGTTCCCAGTCACGCGGGTCCTTGAGGACCACGTTGGGCATCGGGTTCTCGTCCACTGGCGGCACACCATTGATGGTCTTCGCCAGGTGCGGTCGATTCCACACGCCCTTGTTGGCAATCAACGCAGTTGCCTGGGCCAGTTGCAGCGGCGTGACTTGCATGTAGCCCTGGCCAATGCCGAGGATCACGGTTTCCCCCGGGAACCAGGGCTGACGCCGGGTCGCACGCTTCCAGGCCTGGGAAGGCATCAGGCCCGCTGACTCTTCGAACATATCGAGGGAGACTTTCTGCCCCAGGCCGAATTCAGCCAGGTAGTCATGCAAGCGATCAATGCCTAATTTGTGGGCCAGGTCGTAAAAGTAGGTGTCGTTGGAACGCATGATGGCTGCGTCCATATCTACCCAACCGTCGCCGCTGTGGTTCCAGTTGCGATACTTGTGATCAAAGTCGGGCAGTTGGTAATAGCCAGGGTCGAACACACGGGTCTGGGGGGTGACGACACCGCTGTCGAGGCCGGCGATGGCCACTTCCGGCTTGATGGTCGAGCCCGGCGCGTAGAGCCCCCTGAGGACGCGGTTAAACAGCGGCCTGTCGATGGAATCGTGCAGCGCGGCATATTCCTTGAAACTGATGCCGGTGACGAACAGGTTCGGGTCGAAACTCGGTTTGCTGACCATGGCCAGCACCTCACCGGTCTGCGGGTCGAGGGCCACCACCGAACCACGACGATCGCCCAGGGCTTCTTCTGCCGCTTCCTGGAGTTTGACGTCGAGGCTCAGGACGATGTTCTTGCCGGGAATCGGATCGGTATGCTTGAGCACGCGTAATACGCGGCCCTGGGCGTTGGTCTCGACCTCCTCATAGCCAACGTGGCCGTGCAATTCGGACTCGTAGAAACGCTCGATACCGGTTTTGCCAATGGACTGCGTGCCACGGTATTCCACCGAGTCGAGGGCCTTGGATTCTTTCTCGTTGATCCGCCCTACATAACCGATGGAATGCGCAAAGTGTGCGCCCAGCGGGTAATGGCGGACGAATTGGGGCTCTACGTCTACCCCAGGCAAGCGAAACTCGTTTACCGCCAATACCGCGATCTGTTCCTCGGTCAGCTCGTAAAACAGCGTCACCGGAACGAAAGGGTGGCGTGCCTGCTTCAGGGCCTTGTCGAACACCGCACGGTCTTCGGCAGGCAAGTGCAGCAGGTTGACGATAGCGTCCAGTTCACCCTTGAGGTCAGTGGTTCGCTCACGGGTGATGGTCAGGTTGTAGCTGGGGCGGTTGTCGGCCAGTACCACGCCGTTACGGTCATAGATCAACCCACGGGTCGGGGTGATGGGCAGTACGTGCACCCGGTTGTTTTCAGAAATCGTGGAGTGATAGTCGTATTGCACGACCTGCAAGAAGTACATGCGCCCTACCAGGGCACAGGTGATGCCAATTACCAGCAATGCGCAGGCGAGCAGGCGCTTGTTGACCAGGCGGTTTTCTTTTTCGTGATCCTTGATTGGTATCGGTTCAGGCATTTCTACAGCATCTCGTTGAAGAAGGTCGACGCCGCATCCTGCGGATAAAGATCAATCCCTGTGAAAATGTGCTGCACCATACCAAAAATGCAGAAACACTTTGCATCGTTTTCCCCAACGGCATGCTGATCGGTGGTTTTTTCATAAACGAGGCTGGGTTTGGCTTCAGAAAAGACTTAGATCCAGGAAGTAGAAGACGGCGACGATTGGGAGTCGTTGCAAAGAGTGGTGTTCGTTTATGGGGTTGCCAGCTTTTCGCACTTTCCAACCGCCCAAAACAAAACCCCTGTTTGCGTTAGCAAACAGGGGTTCTGGAATTTAATCTTGACGATGACCTACTCTCACATGGGGAAACCCCACACTACCATCGGCGATGCATCG
>NZ_JBAWDE010000317.1:0-3133 GCF_049590575.1 Pseudomonas sp. | reverse complement strand
GTGGGAGCGGGCTTGCTCGCGAATGCAGCGCCTCGGTATCAGGCGAACGTCACACCATCTCGTCGCGAATCCACTCGACCACCGACGTGCGCTTCGGCGCCCAGCCCAGCAGTTCACGCGCATGCTTGCCACGCACACGGCTGTTGGAGCCCAGGCCATAGTTAGCCATTTCATAGCCCCACTCGGCTTCAGCCTCGGCCAATGGCCAATCCTGCGGCTGGCCCAGGTCCAGCGCCTGCGCCATCGCCGTGGTCATCTCGATAAACGACGCTTCGCCGCTTTCCACAAAGTAGAAAGTGCCGGGGACGTTCTTCTCCAATGCCAGCAGGTACAACGCCACCACGTCTTCAATGTGCACGTTGGACCAGATGTTCTGCCCGGTCCCGACATGCCGTACCACCCCGCTCTTGCGCGCCTGCTTGAGCAAACGCGGCAATTGCACGCTGTCACGCTTCACGCCCAGGCTATGGCCGTAGATCAGGGTGTTGCAGATCACCGCCGAGTTCACGCCGTCTTTGGCGGCAGCCAGGATCAGGTTGTCGATGGCCACGCGCGCGGCCTTGTCGACGGTCGGCTCCGGCAGGCTGTCTTCAACGTAGATGACATCGCTGGCCTTGCCGCCCGACGCATCACCGACGATGCTCGAACCGCTGGTGTGCAGGAAGGGCTTGTTCGAACCTTTCAAGGCGGCGAGCAAGGTTTCCACCGCAGCACGGTGGTCGCTGCTGGCGGCATTGATCACCGCATCGGCGTGCAACGCCTGCTCAGTCAACACGGCGCTGTCGTCGAGGGTGCCGATCACCGGGGTGATGCCCAGCCGGGTCATTTCAGCGGCCTGCTCGGTGCTGCGCACCAGGCCGGTAACGCGGTGGCCGGCCTTGACCAGGCCGGTGGCGATGGAACCGCCGATAAAACCTGCTGCGCCGGTAATGAATACGTTCATGGCGTGTGCTCCTGTCGGGGTAAATGATGGGCCCAGTATCAAGGACCCATCCCTGACGAATAAGACCCTATTGCCCAATTCACTCTTGCGCAGCGGTCACGAATCACGCGGCATAGCGCGCCAGCTTCGTCTGGATAAAGTCCAGGAAACACTGGATGCGCAGCGCCAACTGCGAGTTGCGGTAGAACACCGCGTTGATCGGCTGGCGATACCCGCTGTTGAACGCCTCCAGCACCGGCACCAGGCGCCCGGCATCGATGTCTTCGATGGTCATGAAGTTCGACAGGCAACAAATGCCCTGCCCCTCCAACGCGAGCTGGCGCAGGGTTTCGCCACTGGAGGCGGCGATGCCCGGCTGGATCAGCCAGCGGTCACCTGCCACATGCCGCAACGGCCAGTGGTTGAGGGTTTCGGTCTGGGTAAAGCCCAGCAAGGTGTGGTTCGCCAACTCGGCGACGGTGCTGGGCGTGCCGCGCTGCTTGAGGTAGGCCGGGCTGGCGAGGATGTGCAGCGGCGACCAGCCGAGGGAGCGCGCATGCAAGGTCGAATCTGCAAGCGTGCCGATGCGGATCGCAATATCGGTGCTCTGCTCGAGCAGATCGATGATCAGGTCATCGCTGTTCAGCTCCAGCTGGATGTCCGGGTACAAGCGGCGAAATTCGTCGATGTAAGGCACGATCCCATGCAGCATGAAGGGCACGGCGGCATTGATGCGCAGGCGCCCGGCGGGGTTTTTCTGGCGCGACGACAGGCGTTCTTCCAGTTCTTCCATCTGCGCCAGGATCACCTTGGCCTGCTCGAAGAAGTATTTGCCCTCCTCGGTCAAGTCCATGCGCCGCGTGGTGCGGTTGATCAGCGTGGTGTCGAGCTTGGCTTCCAGGCGCGACAAGGTGCGGCTGACCGCCGACGGCGTCTGCCCGACCTGCTCCGCCGCAGCGGAAATCGAGCCGCACTCAATCACGCTGACGAAGATCTGTAGCTCATCGGATCGGGCTTTCACAGGCTGTCCTCTTTATCGATTCCGACCAGCTTATTACACCGAGAGGCTGAACACCTTTTCAATTACCCACTGATCAGCAAGTGGCTCCCCAGCAGCGCCATGCCGATAAAAAATACGCGTTTGAACACCACCGCACTGATGCGCTGGCGCAGTATCTGGCCCAGCCACATGCCCAGCAGCGCGGGCACCAACGCCAGCAGCGAGGCATTGATTTCGCCGCCGCCGAGGTTGCCGCGCCACGCGAGACCGGCAGCCAGCGCCAGGGTCGAAACAGTGAACGACAGCCCCAGCGCCTGCACCAGTTGATCGCGACTCAAGCCCAGCGCCTGCAGGTACGGCACTGCCGGAATTACAAACACGCCGGTGGCCGAGGTGATAACGCCCGTGACCACCCCGCACAACGGGCCCAGCCAGCGTTCGGTCGCAGGCTTGACCTTGAACGTGGGCAAAAACAGACCACTCAACGCGTACACCAGCAAAGCCCCGCCCAGCGCGCGCACCACCCAGTGGCCGCCATCCATGCCCAGCCACAGCGTGCCAAGCCCGGTGCCGAGGAAAATCAGCAACAGCATCGGCCACAAACGTTTAAGCAACGCGCTCAAGTGGCCGCCGACAGCCAATTGCCACAGATTGGTGACCGTCGAAGGAATGATCAGCAATGCCGCAGCCTGCGCCGGGAGCATAGCCAGGCCGAGCATGCCCATGGCCACCGTTGGCAGGCCGAGGCCGATCACGCCTTTGACGGTACCGGCCAGCAGGAAAGTGCCGATGACCAGCAGCGTCAGGGCTGGGCCGAGGTTTTGGTAGAACGCCAGGAAGGTAGTCATGGGGGCATTGTGGGGGATTGCGATGAGGTTAGAAATTCGCCATATACTGAGGCAGCCTCTTGTTTTGCGTGAGGCTGAGACCGCTATCGCAGGCAAGCCAGCTCCCACATTGGCTGCATTCACAGATCAAAATGTGGGAGCGGGCTTGCCCGCGATGAGGCCAGCCCAGTCACCCGAGAAACCCAGCCATGCACTTTGACCTGATCGACCTGCGCCTCTACCTGCACATCCTCGATACCGGCAACATCACCGCCGGCGCGGCCCGCAGCCATTTATCCCTGGCCGCCGCCAGCGCGCGCATCCGTGCGATGGAGGCGTCGCTGGGCATCGTGGTTCTCGAGCGTGGTCGTCGCGGCGTCACCC
>NZ_JBAWDE010000316.1:0-2366 GCF_049590575.1 Pseudomonas sp. | reverse complement strand
CAGCAGCATTGGCTGTGACTGACACACCGCATTCGCGAGCAAGCCTGCTCCCACAGTTCTAGGTATTCATGGCTTGAAAATGCGCCAGCATGCGCTGCGCATCCGGCACCTCGCCGCTGAACAGCTCAAACGCCTTCACCGCCTGAAACACCGCCATGTTGCCGCCATCCAGGGTGCGGCAACCCAGCGCGCGTGCGTCGCGCAGCAGTTCGGTTTCCAGTGGGAAATACACGATTTCCGCCACCCACAATTCGGCGCGCAACAGCGCAGCGGGCACCGGTGTGCCCGGCAGCTTGGCCATACCCATCGGCGTGGTGTTGACCAAACCATCGGCCTCGGCCATGGCGTTTTCCAGGTGCTGGCCGACCTGGGCACGACCGGCGCCGAAACGCTGCGCGAGGTTATCCACAAGGTCGCGGGCGCGAGTGACGTCCACGTCGAAAATGCTCAGATGCTCCACACCCTCAGCCAGCAGCGCATGGGCCACTGCGGCACCCGCACCGCCCGCGCCCATCTGCACGACGCGCTGGCGCACGACATCGTTGAAGTTCCTGCGAAAACCTTCGGCAAAGCCCAGGCAATCGGTGTTGTGGCCGATGCGTTTACCGTCCTTGAACACCACGGTGTTGACCGCCCCGATACCCCGGGCCTCGTCGGATAATTCATCGAGCAGCGGCAGGATTGCCTGCTTGCACGGGTAGGTAATGTTCAGCCCGGTGAAGTGCATCAACTCGGCGGCGTCGAGCAGGTCGGGCAGCGCGGTGATGTTCAGTTGCAGCGGTTCCAGGTCGATCAGGCGATACAGGTAACGCAGGCCCTGCGCATCACCTTCCTGTTCATGCAGGGCAGGGGTGCGCGAGCCTTGGATGCCGGCGCCGATCAGGCCGGCGAGGATGCGCGGTTTCATTAGCGAGATCCCTTGAGCAACTGGCCGAAATGCTCCAGGGCCAAGTGGTAGCCGTGGCTGCCGAAACCGGCAAGCACCGCCTTGGCGATGGGCGACACAAATGAGTGATGCCTGAACGCCTCACGCGCATGCACGTTGGATAAATGCACCTCGATCACCGGCACCTCACTGGCCACCAGTGCGTCGCGAATCGCCACTGACGTGTGGGTCCAGGCTGCCGGGTTGATCACGATCCCGGCACAGCGAGCGCGGGCGCCGTGGATCCAGTCGAGCAGCTCGCCTTCGTGGTTGGTCTGGCGAAATTCTATTTTCAGCCCCAGTTGCTCGGCGCTGCGGCCACACAGGGCGGCGACGTCGGCCAGGGTTTCATGGCCGTAAGTGGCGGGCTCGCGGGTGCCGAGCAGATTGAGGTTGGGGCCGTTGAGCACCAGCACGATGGGCGGCATTGGGGTGTCTCCAGAATTATTGTTGGTTGTGCGAGTAAAATGTACTGGATGGTTAATTTGGTCAATTGTTGGCAGCGGTTGTGTTCGATTACCGAACCGTTAATCAAACCGACACAGGCGCCGAATCGGATTAGATATCAATTGAAAATCATTCTCGACAACGCTTAAGATGCCCGCCTGTTTCCTTTACATTCCAGGGAGTCGGTTTGTCGGACGTGGATCTCAAAGGCCTGTTTCTCAAGCATGCCGATACCCTGCGCGGGTATCTGTCGCGCAAGGTACGGGACCCGCAGTTGGCCGCAGACCTGGTGCAGGAGAGTTTTCTGCGCCTGGCGGAAAAACCGGCTGGCGAGCGTATCGACAACTCCCAGGGCTATCTCTATCGAACGGCGAGCAATCTGCTGATCGACCATATTCGCCAGGAGGCGCGGCGCAAGACCGACTCCGTGCCCCACGAGGCGCTGGCCGAGATTGAAGATGAAGTGGCCGGGTTGGAGGCTCAGGCAATGGCGCAGCAACAGCGACAGGCGTTGAAGCAGGCACTGGCGGAGTTGCCGGAGCGGACCCAGCAGATCTTCCGTCTCAACCGCATCGAAGGCATGACTCATGCTCAGGTCGCCCGGCACCTGAACATCTCCGACAGCTCCGTGCAAAAGCATCTGGCCAAGGCTTTGGCGTATGTGATGCAGCGCTTGCAGGAAGGCGAGGTGGCACCATCCGACGAATGAGTTACCGAAATGCGCCAGGTCAGACGTCACAGCGTTACATAACGAAAAATTCGAGATTCACACGTGAATAGCCAGGGTCCGCAACAGCACAGCATTACCGAGGCGGCCGCCGAGTGGGCGGTGCGCCTGCACGCCGGTGCCCTGAACGAACAGGAGCAGGCCGAGCTGCGGCATTGGATCGCCTGCGACAGCCGCCATGAAGCGGCACTGCGCTTCGCCGAACAGACCTGGGCGGCCTTGGGCGAGGTGCATAAAGACGACAGCGTGCACCGGCAGCGCCCAGCG
>NZ_JBAWDE010000315.1:0-1564 GCF_049590575.1 Pseudomonas sp. | reverse complement strand
AAGCGGCGGTTGTCGCCGCGTGCCTGGCGGCCGTGCTGGGGCTGAGCCTGAACAGCAGCGTGCGCGGCCATCGTCGCGCCACGTTGTGGATCGGCTGCACCAGCCTGGTTCTGTTAATCGCCTTGTTTATCGGCTACCCCCACCTCAACGACTTCGACCAGGGCCTCAGCGCGCTGGTGCAGGAGCATCGCAGCCCGTGGCTGGACGAGGTGATGGTGCGGATCACCCAGCTGGGTGAGTTCAAGAAGATGTTTTTTGCCAGCGCCGTGTTCACCGGCCTGCTGTTCCTGGCGCGGCAATGGCGGCATGCGCTGTTTGTCGGCGCGACCCTGGCCGGGGCGGCGGTGATCAACACCGGCACCAAGCTGTTTTTCGCCCGTGGCCGGCCGGAAATCCTCACAGACCCACTCACCAGTTTCAGCATGCCCAGCGGCCATGCCTCCGGCGCGTTCGCGTTTTTCCTGGCCCTGGCGGTGCTGGCCGGTCGCGGGCAACCCACGCGGTTGCGCCTGACCTGGATGCTGATGGGCTGCATTCCTGCAGCATTTATTGCCCTGTCGCGGGTTTACCTCGGCGCCCATTGGCCTACGGACATTTTGGCCGGCACCCTGCTGGCGATGACGGTGTGTGCGTTCAGCCTGACCGCCATCCAGTACCGCAGCCCGTTGCCGGCCATGTCGCAAAAAGCCTGGTGGCTGCTGCTACCGGCGTTGGTGGCGGTGTTGAGTTTTATCGCGCTCAACGGCACTTCCCATGCCCTGCTGCGCTATGCCTACTGAGTAAAGAGCTCGCCCTGCAACTCGTCGAGCAGCATCTGGATCGCATCCAGGCGTTGCTGGGGGTCGTCGAGTTGCAGCAGGTCGAGCTTGTCGGCCTCGGTGAACGGCAGCAGATACGCCAGCTGATTGCCCAAGGCTTGCTGGCCATCGGCGTGGGCGCCCATGTCCAGCGAGGCGACCATCGGATGCTCGGCCAAGGCCTGGAGCAAGGCGAGCAAATCGGCGTCCTCCTCTTCCAGCGCCTGGTCGGGCAACTCTTCGAGCCATTGCACGTCGGCCACCAGCAACTGGTCCTTCTGCACCCCGGCGTCACGCACGCGGAAGCGCCGCCCGCCTTCGACGCGAATCCCCAGCAAGCCGTTGTCCTGCTGCTTGAAGTCGCGGATCAGTGCCTCGCAGCCGACCAGCGCGTAACCGTCCGGGGCCATGCCCACTTCCCGACCGTCGAGGATGCACACCACGCCGAAGCTTTCGCCTTTTTTCAGGCAGCGGCTGATCATGTCCAGGTAGCGCGCCTCGAACAGTTGCAGGTCGAGGGTGCAGCCAGGGAACAGCACGGTATTGAGCGGAAACAGCGCCAGACTCATAAAGGTTTCCTTAAACCCGGTTTAAACAATCACCGACACAGCCAACGGCAGGAACACCGCCGTGGCCACGCCCATCAGACTCATGGCCAGCGCGGCAAAGGCACCGCACTCTTCGCTTTCCTGCAGGGCCACCGAGGTGCCGACGGCGTGGGCGGTCATGCCCAGCGCCATGCCGCGCGCCTCGGGGCTGTGCACGCC
>NZ_JBAWDE010000314.1:0-4172 GCF_049590575.1 Pseudomonas sp. | reverse complement strand
AACTGACACACCGCCTTCGCGAGCAAGCCCGCTCCCACAGTTTTAATCGCGTTCCGTCAGGTCAATCGTTGAACTGATAGTGCAATTCATTATCCCGGCTACTGATGCGTACGCCCGCCAACGCCTTGCCTTCGAGCATGCGCGTGAGGAATTCGCGGCTCATGTCCGGCAGCAGGCTGTTGGTGAGGATGGTGTCGATCATGCGCCCGCCGCTTTCGGTTTCGGTGCAGCGCGAGACGATCAAATCGACCACCGCGTCGTCGTAATCGAAAGCGACTTTGTGGGTATTTTCCACGCGCTTCTTGATGCGGTTGAGTTGCAGGCGGGTGATCGCCTTGAGCATCTCGTCGCTCAGCGGGTAGTACGGAATCGTCACCAAGCGGCCGAGCAAGGCCGGCGGGAAAATCTCCAGCAGCGGCTGGCGCAGGGCCTTGGCGATTTCCTCGGGTTCGGGGATGTTCGCCGGGTCTTTGCAGACCTGGGAAATCAGTTCGGTGCCGGCGTTGGTGGTCAGCAGGATCAAGGTGTTCTTGAAGTCGATCACCCGGCCTTCGCCGTCTTCCATTACGCCTTTGTCGAACACTTGGAAGAAGATCTCGTGCACGTCCGGGTGGGCTTTTTCCACCTCGTCCAGCAGCACCACGCTGTAGGGTTTGCGCCGCACCGCTTCGGTCAGCACGCCGCCTTCGCCGTAGCCGATATAGCCCGGTGGCGCGCCCTTGAGGGTCGACACCGTGTGGGCTTCCTGGAACTCGCTCATGTTGATGGTGATCACGTTCTGCTCGCCGCCGTACATGGCTTCGGCCAGGGCCAGGGCGGTTTCGGTCTTGCCCACGCCCGAAGTGCCGGCCAGCATGAACACGCCAATCGGCTTGCTCGGGTTGTCGAGGCCGGCGCGGGAGGTCTGGATGCGCTTGGCGATCATCTGCAGGGCATGGTCCTGGCCGATGATGCGTTTCTTCAGGTGCTGGTCGAGGTTGAGCACCGTCTCCAGTTCATTGCGCGCCATGCGGCCCACCGGGATGCCGGTCCAGTCGGCGACCACCGAGGCCACGGCCTGGTAATCCACGGTCGGCAGGATCAGCGGGGTTTCGCCTTGCAGTGTGGAGAGGCGCTGTTGCAGATCGACCAGTTTTGCACGCAGTTCGTCGCTCTCGTTGTTACCCGCATCACTGTCCACCACACCGGCTTTTTCGCGCAGGGTTGCACGGGTGGCGAGCAACTCATCCACCAGGGCTTTCTCGTCGGCCCAGCGGGTTTCAAGGGTCGCTAGGCGCTCGCGTTCGGCGCTCAGCAGCGCCTCGCTGTTGGTCTGGCGCGCACCAATGGCGATGCCGATGGCATGCTCGCGGGCGATGATTTGCAGCTCGGTTTCCAGGGCTTCAATGCGGCGGCGGCTGTCGTCCACTTCGGCGGGCACCGCATGCAGGCTGATGGCGACGCGGGCGCAGGCGGTGTCCAGCAGGCTCACGGATTTGTCCGGCAACTGGCGCGCGGGGATGTAGCGGTGCGACAACTTCACCGAGGCTTCCAGCGCTTCATCGAGGATCTGCACCTGATGGTGTTTTTCCATGGTCGAGGCCACGCCGCGCATCATCAGCAGTGCCTTGTCTTCCGACGGCTCCGCGACTTGCACGACTTGGAAACGACGGGTCAGCGCCGGGTCTTTCTCGATGTGTTTTTTGTACTCGGCCCAGGTGGTCGCGGCCACGGTACGCAAGGTGCCACGGGCCAGGGCGGGCTTGAGCAGGTTGGCCGCGTCACCGGTGCCGGCAGCGCCACCGGCACCCACCAGGGTGTGGGCCTCGTCGATAAACAGGATGATCGGTTTCGGCGAGGCCTGGACGTCTTCGATGACCTGGCGCAGGCGCTGTTCGAACTCGCCTTTCATGCTCGCGCCGGCTTGCAGCAGGCCCACGTCGAGGCTGCGCAGCTCCACGTCTTTGAGCGCGGGCGGCACGTCGCCGGCGACGATGCGCAGGGCGAAACCTTCAACCACGGCAGTCTTGCCCACACCGGCCTCACCGGTGAGGATCGGGTTGTTCTGGCGGCGACGCATCAGGATATCCACCAGTTGGCGGATCTCTTCATCACGCCCGACGATAGGGTCGAGCTTGCCGCTGCGCGCCTGCTCGGTCAGGTCCACGGTGAAGCGCTTGAGGGCTTCCTGCTTGCCCATCGCGCTTGGGGCCATGGCGCCGCTGGCTTCGCCCGGCACCGCGCCGGCGTTGAAACCGTCGCTGGCGCTCAGGGCGTTTTCCGGCGAGTCGCCGACGTATTCATCAAAACGTTCGCTCAAGGCTTCGGCCTTGATCTTGTCGAACTCCGACGACAAACCCAGCAGCGCATGGCGCAGGCTTGGGGTCTTGAGAATACCCAGCACCAGGTAACCGGTGCGCACCTGGCTTTCGCCGAACATCAGGCTGCCGTAGACCCAGCCGCGCTCCACGGCTTCTTCCACATGGGACGACAAGTCGGTAATCGACGTCGAGCCACGCGGCAGGCGGTCCAGGGCTTCGGTCAGGTCACGGGCCAGGCGCGCCGGCTCGAGGTTGAACTGGCGGATGATGCGGTGCAGGTCCGAGTCCTGCAGTTGCAGCAACTGGTGAAACCAGTGGGCCAGCTCCACGTACGGGTTGCCCCGCAGTTTGCAGAACACGGTGGCGGCTTCAATGGCCTTGTAGGCCACGCTGTTGAGTTTGCCGAACAGTGCGGCGCGACTGATTTCACCCATGCTCTGGATTCCTTGAGGTGGTGGCGTGATCGGCGTAATGCCGGGCCAGGATTAGGTCGTTGGCGTCGTGCTCGGGTTGGCCGAGCCAAGTATTGAAGCCCAGGCGGAACTGGCCGTTGAGCTGCAGTTTCGGGACTTCAGGTTGTTGCAGAATCAGGTTCAGGTCCCAGTCCAGTTCATGGCCCAGGTACTCGGCCACCCAGGCCACCAGCTCATTGAACGGCTGGCTGCCGGGCAGCATGCCCATGTAGTCGTCGAGCTTGAGCGGGCCGAGGCGGATGCGGAATTTGTGCTGGCGGTCCCACACGTGGCTACCCAGGCAGAAGTCCACGCCCAGCCTGTTGGCGCTGACACCCACGCGGCTGCGTTCGGGCAGTTCGAGCCATTGACCGACGTATTCCTCGATCTCCACCGGCAGGCCGAAATACTCGCCGAGGATCGCCTTCAAACCGTCCGGGTAGCGGGTTTGCGCCGACAAGTGGCCGCTGTAATGCAGCTTCGCGGTATCAGGGATAAGGCCCTGATTGAGCAGGCTCGGCATGCCGCGACCACTCAAGGCCGCCAGGCGTGCGGACCAGTAATCGTCGTCCGGGCGGTCGTGGCTGACGGTCGGCCGCGCTTCGGCCCAGGCTCGGTAGAACAGGCTCAGCAGGCGATGGTGGAAAATATCCAGGAACTGTTTGCTGGTGCTGTCGGCGTTGTTGCGCTGGCGCTCGCGCACGTACTCGGTGATATGCAGCGGCAGCGGGCCGTTGGGGCCGCCGAGGCCGAAGAAAAATTGCTCCAGCCGCGCCGGTTTGCCGTCGCCACCGGGGTCGACCGAGGCCAATGTGGCCGGGGCGAAGGTGCAATCGGCCTGTTGCCCCAGGCGCAACGGATCGTCCGTCAGGCGCAGGGAATGGCCCAGGCGCGGCAGCTGCGGCGATTCGCACTCGATACGCCGCAGCGCCTGGAAGAAATCGTATTCCCAGGGCTCCTGATGCATCGCATCCAGTGTGTTCACAGGGTCGGACGCCGCCCGGGCTTGGCTTTCCATCGCATGATCTCGCCGCGTTCGGTGGTACGGATCACCGTCTCGGTAAAGCTGTTGATCGACACGTAGCGTGCCAGGAAGCGTTCCAGCACCGCACCGAGCAGGAACACACCGGTGCCGCGAAACGCGTTTTCATCGAATTCCAAGGTGATTTCCAAACCCCGGCCAAACACAATCGGGCCGGGCATCGGCAGGCGACGTGTCACGGCTTTGCTGCTGACGTCACGCAGGCCTTCGATCTGCAATTGCAGGGCGGCGTCGTTGCTGTCGCCGTACAGGCGCAGCAGTTCGCGCAAGGCGCCGGCGCCCTGGCCTTGCTCGCTCAGCGACAGGTAGTTGAGCGACAACTGGCTGATCAGGCGCCAGGCCTTGGCGTCGTGCGCATGGCTGGCGCGCGGGCGGCTC
>NZ_JBAWDE010000313.1:0-11640 GCF_049590575.1 Pseudomonas sp. | reverse complement strand
CCCCCTCCCACATTTTGCTCTGTGTATGCCTGGGGCTTATTGGTAGCCTTTGGGGAACGGGTTCGGCTCGATCAGATCCGACTCGTAGATCACCTTGAACTGCCCATTGGGCTGCACTTCACCGATGCGCGACTTGCTCCACAAGTGATGGTTCTCGTGAACCTTCACGTAGCCTTCGGGTGCGGTTTTCAGCTCGATGCCAGGCGAGGCGGCGACGACTTTATCCACGTCGAAACTGCCGGCCTTCTCCACGGCGGCCTTCCATAGCCAAGGGCCGAGGTAGGCGGCCTGGGTCACGTCGCCGATCACCGCGTCCTTGCCGTACTTGGCCTTGAAGGCTTCGACGAAGGCTTTGTTGTTCGGGTTGTCCAGGCTCTGGAAGTACTTCATCGAGGCATAGAAGCCGGCCATGTTTTCGCCGCCGATGCCGAGCAGTTCGTCTTCGGTGACCGACAGGGTCAGCAGGGTTTGCTTGGATGAGTTCACCCCCGCCGCATTCAGCTGTTTGTAGAACGCCACGTTGGAGCCGCCCACCACTGCCGCGAACACCACGTCAGGTTTCTTCAGCTTGACCTTGTTGATCAGCGAGCCGAACTGGGTGTTGCCCAGCGGATAGTAGTCTTCGCCGACCACGGTGCCGTGCAGCACGTTTTCGATGTGCTTGCGCGCGATCTTCATCGAGGTACGCGGCCAGATGTAGTCGGAGCCGACCAGGTAGAAGGTCTTGGCGCCCTTGGTCTTGGCGATCCAGTCGAGGCTGGCGAGGATTTGCTGGGTGGCTTCCTGACCGGTGTAAATCACGTTTTTCGACTGTTCCAAGCCTTCATAGAAGGTCGGGTAGTAGAGCAGGCCGTTTTCTTTCTCGAAGATCGGCAATACGGCTTTGCGCGAGGCCGAGGTCCAGCAGCCGAACACGGCGGCGACCTTGTCGTTGACCAGCAACTTCTTGGCCTTTTCAGCAAAGGTCGGCCAGTCGGAGGCGCCGTCCTCCTGGATGACCTTGATCTGCCGGCCGAGGATCCCGCCCGCAGCGTTGATCTGCTCGATGGCCAGGCGCTCGGCCTGGATCGAGCCCGTCTCGGAAATCGCCATGGTGCCGGTGGCTGAGTGCAACTGACCGACAGTGACTTCGGTCGGGGTCACGGCCAGACCTTCGTTATCGGCCAGCACGCCTTGGCTGAACAGCGCGGCCGCCAGCAATGACAGGGCCAGCAACGGTGTGGAGCGGATCAATCGTGATGCCATGGGGCGACTCCTCTGCAATGAGGGGTCCAGCATGGCGGCAGCGGGCCGGCGCGGGTATACGCAGGCTGACGTAACCGTGTACGTCATTTGACGTATGCCGTTGCGCACCATTTCGGCGCAGGATCACGCCCGCCCTGACACTGGAGACCAACTGTGGGAGGGGCTTGCCCCCGACAGCGGCCTGGCAGTCAGTGCATTTGCCATTGGCCCACCGCGATCGGGGGCAAGCCCCCGCCCACATTTGCATCTCAACGCACTTGAGGGCATGGAACTTGCTCGCCAACCTCGCCCTCCTCTGGAGTTAACCACCGTGCACCCTTCCTCCGGCACCCAGCGCATCGTCAAGATCCGCCGCGACTACAACAGCTGGGTCGCCGACGAGACCATGGAAGACTACGCCCTGCGCTACACCCCCAAATCGTTTCGCAAATGGTCGGAACTGCGCATCGCCAACACTGCCCTGGGCGCGGTGTCGTTCCTGGCGCTGGAGGCCATCGGTGGCGTGCTGGCCTTGAGTTACGGGTTCACCAACACTTTCTGGGCGATCCTGGCGATCAGCCTGGTGATCTTCCTCACCGGCCTGCCCATCAGTTATTACGCCGCGCGCTACGGCGTGGACATGGACCTGCTGACCCGTGGCGCCGGCTTCGGCTACATCGGCTCGACCATTACCTCGCTGATCTACGCCAGCTTCACCTTCCTGTTCTTTGCCCTGGAAGCGGCGATCATGGCCCTGGCCCTGGAGCTGTATTTCCATATCCCATTGGCCTTCGCCTATGTGATCTGCTCGCTGCTGGTGATCCCACTGGTGGCCTACGGCGTGACGCTGATCAGCCGCCTGCAACTGTGGACGCAGCCCCTCTGGCTGCTGTTGCTGGTATTGCCCTATGGCTTTGTGTGGTGGAAAAACCCTGACGCCTTCAGCGACTGGACCAGCTTTGTCGGGCGCAGCGGCGATGGCGGTGAGTTCAACCTGCTGGCGTTCTGCGCCGCCTGCACCGTGGCGCTGTCGCTGGTGACGCAGATCGGCGAACAGGTCGACTACCTGCGCTTCCTGCCGGAAAAAACCGCCGCCAACCGCAAGCGCTGGTGGGCCGCGCTGCTCTGCGCCGGCCCCGGCTGGATCATCCCCGGCGCGCTGAAAATGTTCGCCGGCGCGTTTCTCGCGTTTCTCGCGCTGCAACATGAAATCCCCATGGAGCGCGCCGCCGAGCCGACCCAGATGTACCTCGTCGCGTTCCGCTATGTGTTCAGCTCGCCGGAGTGGGCCCTCGGTGCGATGGTGCTGTTTGTGTTCATCTCGCAGATGAAAATCAACCTGACCAACGCCTACGCCGGCTCCCTGGCCTGGTCGAATTTTTTTGCTCGCGTAACCCACAGCCACCCCGGCCGCGTGGTGTGGCTGGTGTTCAACGTGGCCATCGCGCTGATGCTGATGGAGCTGGGCGTGTTCGATGTAATCGACCAGGTGCTGGGCCTGTACGCGAATATCGCGATTGCCTGGATCGGCACGTTGGTGGCCGACCTGGTGATCAACAAGCCGCTGGGGCTGTCGCCCAAACACATCGAGTTCAAGCGCGCGCACCTCTACGACATCAACCCGGTGGGCGTCGGCGCGATGCTGATTGCCTCGCTGCTGTCGATCCTCGCCCACTTCGGCCTGTTCGGCACCCTGGCCCAGGCGGCGCCGCCCTTTGTCGCGCTGGGCACGGCCCTGGTGATGGCGCCGCTGTTGGCCTGGCTGACCAAGGGCAAGTACTACATTGCGCGTACCAGCGACGTGCAGTTGATCCACCCAGTGGCGCCCGCGACCCATGCAGTGTGCGGGCTGTGCAGCAACCCGTTCGAAACCGCCGACATGGCGTTCTGCCCGGCCTACAGCACGCCGATCTGCTCGCTGTGCTGTTCACTCGACGCGCGCTGCGGCGATCGCTGCAAACCCCACGCACGGTTGGTCACCCAGTTTGAAGGCGTGTTGCGCTGGCTGCTGCCCAACACCCTGATGCCGCGCCTGCACACCCGTCTGGCGCACTACCTGGGGCTTTTATTGGTGCTGGAGCTGCTGCTGGCCGGCGCTTTGGCGTTGATCTACGTGCAGGCCGCGCAAGGCCTGCCGCATTCGGAAACCTTGTACCAGGCGTTTTTCAAGGCGTTCCTGACTCTCTCGGTGCTCGCCGCCGTGCTCGCCTGGTGGGTGGTATTGACCCGCGAAAGCCGCCGCGTCGCCCAGCAAGAATCCGACCGCCAGACCCTGCTGCTGATGCACGAAATCGACGCCCACAGCCTTACCGACCAGGCCCTGCAACAGGCCAAGGAAGCCTCGGAAGCCGCCAACGCCGCCAAGAGCCGCTACGTCACCGGGTTGTCCCATGAGCTGCGCACGCCGCTCAACAGCATCCTCGGTTTCACCCAGATTCTGCAGCGCGACAGCGCCATGCCCGAGCAGCATCAGGACGCGCTGGCGACGATTCTGCGCAGCGGTTCGCACCTGCTGTCATTGATCGACGGCCTGCTTGATGTGGCCAAGATCGAAGCCGGCAAACTGCGCCTGGAGCTGACCGAAATCCCCTTCCCCGAACTGATCCACGACCTCGAACAGATGTTCACGCCCCAGGCCCAGGACAAGGGCCTGCGCTTTCGCCTGGACTGCGTGGGCAAAATCCCGGCGGTGGTGCGCGGCGATGAAAAACGCGTGCGGCAAATCCTGATCAACCTGCTCGGCAACGCGGTGAACTTCACCGACAGCGGCGAGGTGTGCCTGCGCGTCAGCTACATGCGCGAGACCGCCAATTTTGAAATCGTCGACACCGGGATCGGCATCGATCCGGGGCAGATCGAGCGGATTTTCCAACCGTTCGAACGCGGCGACCTGATGCGCCAGGACAAGGGCGTGGGCCTGGGTCTGACGATCACGCGCATGCTGACCGCGTTGATGGGCGGCGAGTTGCGCGTGACCAGCGAGCTGGACAAGGGTACCTGCTTCCAGGTGCGGCTGTTCCTGTCCCAGGTGCGTGCGCCGCAGGCGGTAGTGCATGTGGAGCACGACATCGTCGGCTACCAGGGC
The DNA here is from genome assembly GCF_049590575.1 of Pseudomonas sp. Taxonomy (GTDB): domain Bacteria; phylum Pseudomonadota; class Gammaproteobacteria; order Pseudomonadales; family Pseudomonadaceae; genus Aquipseudomonas. The sequence continues at coordinate 7,331 of NZ_JBAWDE010000313.1, read as the reverse complement.
GAACGCCGACGCATCCTGGTGGTGGACGACCATGTGGACCATCGCAAGGTGCTCAGCGGCATGCTCACGCCACTGGGCTTTGAGGTGGTGCAGGCTAGCAATGGCCAGGACGCGATCCGCCAGGTCGCGCTGCTGGCGCCGGACCTGATTCTGATGGACCTGTCGATGCCGACCCTGGACGGCTATGAAACCAGCCGACTGATCCGGCGCAATGCGCTGTCCACCGCACCGATCATCGTGATCTCCGCCAACGCCTTTACCGACGACCGCGAACGCAGCATCGCCGCCGCCTGCAACGACTACCTGGCCAAGCCGGTGCGCACCCCGGAACTGCTCGGGCGCCTGCAACACCACCTGGGCCTGCAGTGGCTGCGGCGCACCAAAACCTTTGCCGCGCCGCCGCCACCCAGCGTGCTGCCCAGCCCGGAAGACCTCGCCGCGCTCGCCGAACTCAGCGCCATCGGCTATGTGCGCGGCCTGCACGCCAAACTCGACACGATCCTTGAACACAGCCCCGACGCGGCGCCTTTCATCAACAAGGTGCGCGGGCTGCTCAAGGGTTTCCGCCTGGATGAACTCAACCGAACCCTCAAGGAGGCCGAAGATGAATGCGCTCACCCGCAGCACTGACCCCGGCGTGGTGCTGATTGTCGACGACACCCCGGACAACCTGGCCGTGCTCTCCGATGCCCTCGACGACGCCGGCTACATGGTGCTGGTGGCCCTCGACGGCCTCAGCGCATTGAACCGCGTGCAACGCCGGCGCCCGGACCTGATCCTGCTGGACGCGATAATGCCCGGCCTGGACGGTTTCGAAACCTGCCGCCGGCTCAAGGCGATGCCTGCCAGCGCGGACATCCCGGTGGTGTTCATGACCGGGCTGACCGACAGCAAGCATGTCGTGCAGGGTTTTGAAGTGGGCGGCAGCGACTACGTGACCAAGCCGATCCAGACCGACGAGGTGCTGGCGCGCGTGGCGGCGCATTTGCGTACGTCGCGCATTTTGCTGTCGGCGCGGGAAGCGTCGCAGCCGAGCGTGCTGACCCTTGAAGATGCGCCGGCGCAGCGGCTGCTGTCGGCCAGGTTCCAGTTGACCGAGCGCGAGGTGGAGGTGTTGCGCTGGGTGGCGTGTGGGAAAACCAATCGCGATATTGGCGATATTCTGGGGTTGAGCCCGAGGACGGTGAATAAGCATCTGGAGCATGTGTATGTGAAGCTCGGTGTGGAGACTCGCACAGCCGCCACATCCGTTGCGTTAGCTGCAATCTAAATGTGGGAGTGGGCTTGCCCGCTCCCACATTCATCTTCATTGTTTTGTAGAGCGGTTAGCCGCCGAAGGTCTGCGAAGGCCTGCGCAACGTCGGATCAAACGGGTTGATTCTCGGCCCGATCGCCGCCGCCTCGCGCTTCAACAACTCCACCACCATCGGCAGGCGGCTCGGCCCCAGACGGTCGCTGATGGTCGCTACACTCAGCGCCGCCACCGCATGCCCATCCCGGTTGAGGATCGGCACTGCCAACCCCGCCATGCCCTCCAGCACCCCGGTATTGCGCGCCGCATAGCCCAGGCGCCGTACGTTCTCGACCTCCGAGCGCAGCAGCACCTCGTCATACAGATGAAAATCCTTGAGGCGTGGCAGGTTGTAGCGGATCACCGTCTCGCGCTCTTCTTCCGGCAGAAACGCCAGGATCGCCAGGCTGCCCTGCCCCACACCCAGCGCCACGCGGCCGCCGATATCGCCGGTGAACGTACGGATCGGGTACGGGCCTTCGCTGCGGTCCAGGCAGATCGCGTCAAAGCCGCTGCGCGCCAGCAGGAACAATGAATCGCCCAACGAGGCGCTGAGGCGCAGCATGCTCGGCCGCACCAAGTCGCGCAGGTTGCCGGTCTTGCCGGCGTTCGCCGCCAGCGCAAAAAACTCCAGGCTCAGTCGGTAGCGTTTGCTGCGCGCATCCTGCTCGACCATACCTTCGTCCATCAGGCTGCGCAGCAGGCGGTGGGTGGTCGGTTGGGACAGGCCGACCTGCTGCGCCAATTGGGTCACGCGTTCGCCGCCCTCGGGCACCGCTCCCAGGGTACGCAGCAGCGCAAACAAGCGCGACACGCCACCCGCTCCAACTTCCTTAGGGCTTTCATTCCGCTCAGTGGAATCCATAGAAGCATTTCTCATGATTAATTCTGCTGACTGAATAAAACTGAAAAAACTACTCCATTGAGTGAAATTCCATCTTCCGCCCATCCTAGTCTTCGTCCTAATCTGCGTCCACAGGGGCGAATTGAACAACAACCCGGCAGCCGACCAAGATCGAGCGCCAACGCACCCGCAACACCCTTTTCGCATCTGCCCAAAACAAAAAAGCGCGTTTCGACGCGACTCAAAAAAGGTGGAACGCAGACATGGCATTTCTCCAACTCAACGCCTTGAGCAAACGCTACGGCGCCGTCGATGCGGTGGTCGCCACCGACCTTGCGGTGGAAAAAGGCGAGTTCGTTTCCCTGCTCGGCCCTTCGGGCTGCGGCAAAACCACCACCCTGCAAATGATCGCCGGCTTCGTCGATGTCAGCGGCGGGCAGATTTTGCTCGACGGCCGCGACATCACCCACGCCAAGCCCGCCAGCCGTGGCCTGGGCGTGGTGTTCCAGAGTTATGCGCTGTTTGCGCACATGAGCGTGCGCGACAACGTCGCCTTCGGCCTGAAGATGCGCAAAGTTCCGGCCGCCGAGATCGCCAGCAAAGTCAAAACCGTGCTCGACCTGGTACGCCTGGCCCCGCATGCCGAGCGCTACCCACGCGAACTGTCCGGAGGCCAGCGCCAGCGCGTGGCCCTGGCCCGCGCGCTGGTGATCGAACCGCCGGTGTTGCTGCTCGATGAGCCGCTGTCCAACCTCGATGCCAATTTGCGCGAAGAGATGCAGTTCGAGATCCGCCGCATCCAGTGCGCGGTCGGCATCACCACCTTGATGGTCACCCACGACCAGGCCGAAGCCCTCTCCATCAGCGACCGCGTGGTGGTGATGCAGGCCGGGCGCGTGACCCAGATCGACGCGCCGTACACACTCTACGAACACCCGCGCACGCGCTTTATCTCTGACTTCGTCGGCAAAGCCAACCTGCTGGCCGGCGACTACGACGAACTCGGCACACCGCAGGTGCGCCATGAAAGCGGCGATGGCGAACTGACGCTGAGCCTGCGCCCGGAAAAAATCCAATTGGTGGACGCGGGTACAGGCCGCCTGCAAGGCAAAGTGCTCGACCGCTACTTCTTCGGTAGCCAGTGGCTGTACCGCCTCCACACCAGCCTCGGCGAAATCACCGTGGTGCGCAGCAACGACGGCAGCGCGCCACTGGGCAATGGCGCGACGGTGGGCCTGGACTGGTCGGCCGAGCTACTGCGCGTGCTGGCGGCGGATGAGGTGCACGCATGAGTCGCGGTTACTTACTCTCGCTGCCGGCCCTGCTGCTGTTCACCGGGCTGCTCATCCTGCCGCTCGGGCTGACGCTGGTGCTGTCGTTCAACGTGTTCGATTACCAGGTAGGCGTCAAGGGTGATGAGTGGACCCTGGCGCATTACCTGGCGCTGCTCAGCGATTCGTACTTCTACGAGATCTTCTGGCGCACCTTCTGGATCAGCGCCTTGGTGACCCTGCTCTGCGTGGTGATCGGCGTGCCCGAGGCCTACATCCTCAGCCGCATGGGCACGCCCTGGCGCTCGATCTTCCTGATCCTGATCCTCACGCCCTTGCTGATTTCGGTGGTGGTGCGCGCCTTCGGCTGGAGCCTGCTGCTCGGTGCCGACGGGCTGGTCAACCAAGTGATCCAGGCCCTCGGCGGGCGGCCGGTGAAACTGCTCTACACGCCGTTCGCAGTGATCATCGCGCTGGTGCACGTGATGCTGCCGTTCATGATCATTCCGGTGTGGACCTCGCTGCAAAAGCTCGACCCATCGGCTGAACACGCGGCGCTGTCGCTGGGCGCCAGCCAGGCCACGGTGATGCGCAAGATCGTGTTGCCGCAGGTGATGCCCGGCGTGCTGTCCGGCACCTTGATCGTGTTCGGCCTGGCCGCCAGCTCGTTTGCGATTCCCGGCCTGCTCGGCGGGCGGCGTCTGAAAATGGTCGCCACCGTGGTGTACGACCAGTACCTCTCGGACCTCAACTGGCCTATGGGTGCAACCATCGCGGTGGTGCTGCTGTTGGCCAATCTGCTGATCATGCTGAGCTGGAACCGCATGGTCGAAGGCCGCTACAAAAAGTCCCTGGGGGTTTAAGCGCATGTCCAGAAACGGTCCTTTGGCCCTCGGCTTTCATAGCCTTGTGGTGGTGTTCATGATGGCGCCGCTGGTGGTGGTGTGCCTGGTGGCCTTCACCCCGGAAAACACCTTGAGCCTGCCGACATCGGGCTTTTCACTGCGCTGGTTTCGCGCGGTGTTCGAGCGAGCCGACTTTATCCAGGCCTTCTACAACAGCCTGATCCTGGCGTTTACCGCCGCGACCCTGGCCACGCTGATCGCGGTGCCGGCGGCCTTGGCCATCAGCCGTTATCAGTTCCCCGGGCGCAACTTTTTCAGTGCCTTGTTCCTGTCGCCGATCATCATCCCCCACCTGGTGCTGGGGGTGGCGATGCTGCGCCTGTTTGCGCTGATGGGCGTGAATGGCAGCTTTACCTGGCTGATGCTGGCGCACGTGGTGATCATCACCCCGTATGTGCTGCGGCTGGTGTTGGCGGCCGCCATCGGGATTGATCGCAGTGCCGAACAAGCAGCGGAATCACTCGGTGCTGGCCGTTTTACGCTGTTCCGCCAAATCACCCTGCCGATGATCTTGCCGGGGGTGGCCGGGGGCTGGTTGCTGGCGTTTATCAACAGCTTCGATGAAGTGACGCTGTCGATCTTTGTCAGCTCGCCGGCCACGCAAACCCTGCCGGTGCGCATGTACGTGTACGCCACCGAGTCCATCGACCCGATGATGGCGGCAGTGTCGGCGCTGGTGATCGCGCTGACGGCGGCGACCATGATCCTGCTTGATAGGGTCTACGGCCTGGACCGCGTGCTGGTGGGGAAACACTGATGGCCTTGTTCAAACGATTGGCCGAAACCAAGCGCCCTGCCCTGGCCTTCACCCTTGACGGCCAACCCGCCACCGGCCTGCTTGGCGACACCCTGCTGACCGCTATGCTGACCTGCGCCGAGCACGTGCGCGGCAGCGATTTCAGCGCCGAGCGCCGCGCCGGGTTCTGCCTGATGGGCGCGTGCCAGGACTGCTGGGTGCGTCTGGCGGATGGGCGCCGCGTACGGGCCTGTTCGACGCTATTGGAAGAAGGCCAGGCGATCAGCCGCGAGCCGGGGCGCCACGCATGAAGCCAGTGGTGATTGTCGGCGCCGGCCCGGCGGGGATCAGCGCGGCGCGCAGCCTGCTCGACCATGGCATAACCCCCTGCCTGGTGGATGAAAACCTGCGCGGTGGCGGGCAGATCTATCGGCGCCAACCAGCAAATTTCCAACGTTCGCCAAAGCAGCTCTATGGGTTTGAAGCGGGCAAGGCGCAGGCCTTGCACCGCACCATGGACGACCTGGCGCGGTTAATCGACTACCGGCCCGAAACCCTGGTGTGGAACGCCGAAGACGATCGCCTAGACATACTCAATCACGGCCGCGCCGAGAGCCTCGACTATTCGCGGATCATCGTCGCCACCGGCGCCACCGACCGCATCCTGCCGGTGCCGGGCTGGACCTTGCCAGGCGTCTACAGCCTGGGCGCGGCGCAAATCGCCTTGAAGTATCAGGGCTGCGCGATTGGTGAACGGGTGGCGTTTTGCGGCAGCGGGCCGTTGCTGTACCTGGTCGCCTACCAATACGCCAAGGCCGGGGCCCAGGTGGTCGCGGTGCTCGACAGCGCGCCCTTCAGCGCACAGTGCCGCGCGTTGCCGGCGCTGCTCGGGCAACCGGCCACCTTGGCCAAAGGCTTGTATTACCGCGCCTGGCTGACCGCGCACGGAATTCCCGTGCATCAGGGCGCGACACTCAAACAGATCGACGGCGAACAACGCGTCACGGGCATTCGCTGGGGCACGCAAGCCTTGGAATGCGACGCCGTGGCCTTCGCCCATGCCTTGCGCAGCGAAACCCAACTGGCGGATTTGCTCGGCTGTGAATTTGCCTGGAACCGCTTGAACCGCGCCTGGTTGCCGCAACGCGACAGCGCCGGGCGCAGCAGTGTGAGCGGCGTATACCTGGCCGGCGACGGCGCCGGCATCATGGGCGCGGATGCCGCGCAGATGGCCGGCGAACGTGCGGCGCTGGCCGTGCTGGAGGACGCAGGCGTCGCCATCGATCATCGCCGCCCGGCAGTGCTGGAGCAGCAACTGGCACGTATCCAGCGCTTTCGGCAGGGCTTGGAAACCGCGTTCCCCTTCCCTGAACACTGGGCAGCGCAGGCGTCGGATGAACTGGTCGTGTGCCGCTGCGAAGAGGTCAGTGTGGGGGACGTGCGTGCGGCGGTGGATGAGGGCCACTGGGAGATCAACCGGGTCAAGGCCCATTGCCGCGTCGGCATGGGCCGCTGCCAGGGCCGGATGTGTGGGCTGGCGGCGGCGGAAATTGTCGCCGAGCGCAGTGGTCGCGGGATTGAAAACGTCGGCCGCCTGCGTGGCCAGGCACCAATCAAGCCGCTGCCGTTTGGTGTGGAGGTGCAGCCATGATCGACGCGATCGTGCTGGGCGGCGGGATCGTCGGCGCGTCGGCGGCCTTGATGCTCGCGCAAAAAGGCCAGCGTGTGGCCCTGGTCGAGCGGGATTTCTGCGGCTCGCACTCCAGCGGCGTGAACTACGGCGGCGTACGGCGCCAGGGCCGCCCTTTGCACCAGTTGCCGCTGTCACAGCGCGCCCATCAGTTATGGGCCGACTTGCCGGGCTTGATCGGCATCGATGGCGAATACGTGCGCTCCGGGCATTTGAAGCTGGCACGCAGCCATGCGGATTTTGCCGCGCTGCAGGCCTATGCCGAACAGACCCGCGGCTTCGGCCTGGGCTTGCAGTTGCTGGAGCACGCCGAACTGCGCGCGCGCTTTCCGTGGGTCGGCGATATCGCGGTGGGCGCCTCGTTGTGCGCCGAAGACGGGCATGCCAACCCGCGCCTGGTATCGCCCGCCTTCGCCCGTGCCGCGCAACGCCTGGGGGCATCGGTATACGAGCAGGCTGAAGTGATCCGTATCGAGCATGACAGCCACCAGTTCCAGGTGCACTGCGCCAACGGCCTGCACCTGCAGGCGCCGTGGCTGCTCAACTGCGCCGGCGCCTGGGCCGGGACCGTCGCCGCGCAATTTGGCGAGCCGG
>NZ_JBAWDE010000312.1:0-3521 GCF_049590575.1 Pseudomonas sp. | reverse complement strand
GACTGACACACCGCTTTCGCGAGCAAGCCCGCTCCCACATTTGAACCGAGGCGGTCTTTAGATCGCCACGTCAGCCTTGATGCTTGGATCGGCGTCATACCCGACGATCTCGAAGTCTTCGAACTTGTAATCGTAGATCGACGCGGGTTTACGCTTGATCACCAGCTCCGGCAGCTTCTTCGGCGTACGCGCCAGCTGGGTGCGGATCTGTTCCATGTGGTTGCTGTAGGCGTGGGTGTCGCCGGTGGTGACGATGATCTCGTGGGGGATCAGGTCGCATTGCTGGGCCAGCATGTGGGTCAGCAGCGCCAGGGCGGCAGTGTTGTACGGTAGACCGAGAAAAACGTCGGAGCTGCGGATATACAGTTGCATCGACAGATGGCCGTCATGCACGAACGCCTGGTACAGCAAGTGGCACGGCGGCAAGGCTTGCTTGCCATTGCGCGCGTTTTCCTGCGGGCTCTTGGTTTCGTCCGGCAGGTACTCGACGTTCCAGCCGTGAAACAGGATGCGGCGGCTGTTGGGGTTGGTCTTGAGCGTGTGCACCATGTAGTCGATCTGGTTGATTGTACCGCCGTCCTTGGTCGGCCAAGCGGTCCACTGCTCGCCGTACACCGGCCCCAGGTCACCGTCTTCGGTGGCCCATTCGTCCCAGATTTTCACGCCGTTTTCGTTGAGCCACTTGATGTTGGTGTTGCCACTCAACATCCAGATCAGCTCGTTGGCGATGCTTTTGAAGTGAAGCTTCTTGGTGGTCAGCAGCGGAAAGCCGTCGGCCAAGTTATGCCGATACTGACGGGCGAACACGGCCTTGGTGCCGGTGCCGGTGCGATCGCCCTTGGTCAGGCCATTGGTCACGACGTCGTTCAGCAGTTCGAGGTATTGCTTCATGTGAGTACCCGTATCGTTGAAGCCGAGGCGCGCACGCCTCGGCATTCGAATTTAAAGCGCGGTGTGCTTGATGCCTTGCGGGCGGTTGTAAGCCCACCACAACAGGCCCAGGCCGACCAGGATCATCGGAATGCTGAGCACCTGCCCCATGGTCAACCAGCCCCACGCCAGGTAGCCCAATTGCGCATCCGGTACGCGCACGAACTCGACGATGAAACGGAAGATCCCGTAGAACAGCGCGAACATCCCCGACACGGCCATGGTTGGGCGTGGCTTGCGCGAGAAGATGTACAGAATGAGGAACAGTGCCACACCTTCCAGGGCGAACTGGTACAGCTGCGACGGATGGCGCGGCAGTTGCGCCGGGTCGCTGAACGGCGGGAAGACCATGGCCCATGGCACGTCGGTCGGCTTGCCCCACAGCTCGGCGTTGATGAAGTTGCCGATCCGCCCGGCGCCCAGGCCAATCGGCACCAGTGGCGCAACGAAGTCCATCAACTGGAAGAACGACTTGCCGTTACGACGGCCGAACCACCAGGCGGCGATCATCACGCCGATAAAGCCACCGTGGAATGCCATGCCGCCTTTCCACACCTCGAAGATCAGCGTCGGGTTGGCGATGTACGCCGACAGATCGTAGAACAGCACATACCCGAGTCGCCCACCGACGATGACCCCCATCGACAACCAGAACACCATGTCGGAGAGTTTCTCCTTGGTCCAGGTCGGGTCGAAACGGTTCAGGCGTCGGGACGCCAGCAGCCAGGCACCGCCGATGCCGATCAGGTACATCAACCCGTACCAGTGGATTTTCAGCGGACCGATGGCCAGGGCCACCGGGTCGATCTGCGGGTAAGGCAGCATTGCGACTCCTCGTTAAATCATTGGTTATGGCGTCGGACCATGCCGCCGCGCGATTAAGCCTGCATTACAACAAAAAGTTTATACCGACACAGAACAGCAAACCGGCGAACAACCGCTTGAGCAAACGCGGCGACAAGCGATGCGCCAGCCGCGCACCGAAGCGGGCGAACAGCATGCTGGTCAGGGCAATACCCAGCAGTGCCGGCAAATACACGAACCCTAGACTATGAGCGGGCAACAACGGGTCATGCCAGCCCAGAATCATGAAACTTAATGCGCTGGCCACGGCAATCGGCAGGCCACAGGCCGACGAGGTAGCGACCGCCTGCTGCATCGGCACGCTGCGCCAGGTCAGGAACGGCACGGTCAGCGAGCCGCCGCCAATCCCGAAAATCGCCGAAGCCCAACCGATCACCGTGCCTGCCAGGGTCAACCCGACCTTGCCGGGCACTGTGCGGCTGGCCTTGGGTTTGACCTCCAGGGCCAACTGTACGGCGATGATCAGCGCAAATACGCCGATGATCTTCTGCAAATGGGGGCCGGAAATCGCCTCGGCGGTCAGCGCGCCAAAACCTGCGCCGATCAGAATGCCCACCGTCATCCACAGAAAAATCGACCAACGCACGGCACCCCGCCGATGGTGCTCACGCACGGCGTTCACCGAGGTAAAGATGATGGTCGCCAGCGACGTGCCCACAGCCAGGTGGGTCAGCACCTGCGGGTCGAAACCCTGCAAGGTAAAGCTGAACACCAGCACCGGCACAATGATGATCCCGCCGCCCACGCCAAACAGCCCGGCGAGCACGCCCGCACAGGCGCCCAGCAGCAAATACAGCAGAAATTCCATCAGAGCCCCCAAACCAAGACCGGCATGTTAACGGATGGAAGGCATGTGACCCAACTGGATACGATGGAACGCGGCTGCCGGTGTGGGTAGAGTGGCAAGAAACACAAAGGGGAAGCGCCTGATGTGCCTGATTGTTTTCGCCTGGCGGCCGGGCCACGCCCAACCGCTGATCGTCGCGGCCAACCGTGATGAGTTCTACGCCCGTCCCAGCCTGCCGCTGGCCCAGTGGCCGGACGCACCTGATATCTACGCGGGTCGCGACCAGGAAGCCGGCGGCACCTGGTTGGGGGTGAACGCCGATGGGCGCTTTGCCGCCCTGACCAATATTCGCGACCCGCACCAGCCGCCGGCACGCAAATCCCGCGGTGAGTTGGTGGCGCGGTTTCTCAGCGGCTCGCTGCCGATCGATGAATATCTGGCCGACGTTAATGGCCGATCCATCGAATATGCCGGTTTCAACTTGCTGGTGGGCAACCGGGATGAGCTATGGCATTACAACGCCAATCACACCGAACCCACGCAGCTGAAAGCCGGGGTGTACGGGTTATCCAATGCGGGGTTGAACACGCCCTGGCCCAAGTTGCTCAAGGCCAGGGCGGCGCTGAGCGAATTGCTGGAAGACACGCAACCGGAGGCCTTGCTGGGGATTTTGAGCGACCCGCAGACCGCGCCGTTCGCTGACTTGCCGGATACGGGCGTGGGGCTGGCGACCGAGAGTTTGTTGTCGAGCGTGTTTATCGCCAGCCCCAGTTATGGGACCCGGGCGAGTACGGCGTTGATTGTGAATGCGGACGGCACGCGGCGGATGGTTGAGCGCAGTTTCGGGCCGCACGGGGGGCGGCTGGGCGAGGTAGAAATCAGGATTTAGCCGCACCACAGAACCAATGTGGGAGCGGACTTGCTCGCGAATGCGGTGGGT
>NZ_JBAWDE010000311.1:0-29532 GCF_049590575.1 Pseudomonas sp. | reverse complement strand
ATCCTACAGATGGCGCGCCTTTTTTATGGGCGTGTCACAGCAGGATTAACGTGCCACCCTTGTTTTGATTCTCAATATCATTTAATAATAAATATCATTACCGAATGAGTGTGGATCATGAGTTCTGTCCTGCATGAGGATCCCTACCTGGAGAGCTGGCGTTGGATGAGTCGTCAGATCCGCTGTGGCCTCGATCCCAATGAACCTCGCCTGATCGAACATTACCTCAGCGAGGGGCGCTACCTGGCCTGTTGCACCGCCACCCATCCGTGGACGATCGCCGAGACCTCATTCCGGCTGCTGATCGACACCGCCAGCGACATCGCCTTGCCTTGGCACTGGCGCTCCGTGTGCCTGGACCAGGCCTGGCGCCCCCTGCGCGACCTGGAAAAACTCTCCCACTGTGCCTGTCGCCTCAAGCGCTGGCAGACCTTTGCCTGGCAATTGGCGACCTGCGAATTGCTGCCCTCGATTTCTCACTCCGACCTGGTGCAAGGATCAAACGATGAGTAACACCCGTATCGAACGCGACAGCATGGGCGAACTGCAGGTGCCCGCCGAGGCCTTGTACGGCGCGCAAACTCAGCGCGCGGTGAACAACTTCCCGATCAGTCATCAGCGTATGCCGGCGCAATTCATTCGCGCCCTGATCCTGGCCAAGGCCGCCGCCGCCAAGGTCAACGTCGACCTCAAGCAAATCAGCGAAGGGCAGGGCAAGGCCATCGTCGATGCCGCCCAAGGCTTGCTGGAAGGCGATTTCATGCAGCACTTCCCGGTGGATATCTTCCAGACCGGCTCCGGCACCAGTTCCAACATGAACGCCAACGAAGTGATTGCGACCCTCGCCAGCCGTTTGCTGGGCGAGGCGGTCAACCCCAACGACCACGTGAACTGTGGCCAAAGCAGCAACGACATCATCCCTACCACCATCCATGTCAGCGCTGCCCTGGTGCTGCATGAGCAAACCCTGCCGGCGCTGCTGCACCTGGTGCAGGTGATCGAGCAAAAGGCGGCAGAGGTTCACCCGTTCATCAAGACCGGCCGTACCCACCTGATGGATGCCATGCCGGTGCGCATGAGCCAGGTGCTCAATGGCTGGGCGCAGCAGCTCAAGGCCAATATCGGCCACTTGCAGGACCTGCTGCCGAGCCTGCAGGCCCTGGCTCAGGGCGGCACGGCAGTCGGTACCGGGATCAACGCTCACCCGGAATTCGCTGCGCGGTTCAGCCAGCAACTGAGCAGCCTGACCGACGTGAAATTCACTCCGGGCAAGAACCTGTTTGCACTGATTGGCTCCCAGGACACCGCCGTGGCTGTGTCTGGCCAATTGAAAGCTATCGCCGTATCGCTGATGAAGATCGCCAACGACCTGCGCTGGATGAACTCCGGCCCCTTGGCCGGCCTCGGTGAAATCGAGCTGGAAGGCCTGCAGCCTGGCTCGTCGATCATGCCGGGCAAGGTCAACCCGGTGATTCCGGAGGCGACCGCCATGGTCGCCGCGCAGGTGATCGGCAATGACAGTGTGATCACCATCGCGGGTCAGTCGGGCAATTTCGAGCTGAACGTGATGCTGCCGATCATCGCCCAGAACCTGCTCAGCAGCCTCGAGCTGCTGGCCAATTCCAGCCGTCTGCTGGCGGACAAGGCGATCGCCAGCTTCAAGGTCAATGAGGCCAAGCTCAAGGAGGCGCTGGCGCGCAACCCGATCCTGGTCACTGCACTCAACCCGATCATTGGTTACCAAAAGGCTGCTGAAATCGCCAAAAAGGCCTATCAGCAAGGCCGCCCGGTGATTGATGTCGCCCTCGAGCACACCGATTTGCCACGTAGCCAACTGGAGGTCCTGCTGGACCCGGAAAAGCTCACGGCCGGCGGCGTGTAATCACCGACTCTGCTTTGGAGGCTCACCATGGAGCACTGGAAACGCACGATCGAACGGGCCAATCGCTGCTTTATGCAAGGCGAACTGGTCGACGCTCGCGAGGCCTATTTGCAGGCCCTGGCCTTGGCCCAGGTGTTGTTCGAACGCTGGGCGGATGCCGACGAAGCAGTGGCGGCTTGCGTCATTTCCCATCACAACCTGGCCGACCTGCACCTGCGCCTCAACCAGCCTGAGGAAAGCGCGGAATACCTCTGCGCGATTCACCAGCGTTTGCTGCAGACCATGCAGGACCCGCGCCTGAGCCCGCAATTGCGCGAGGCAGCCTTGCGCCAGAGCAGCAAGACCTACGTCGAGCTGTTGAATTTCATCAGTGATCACGGCGAGTACCCACGTACCCATCGCTTGCTGGGCGGCGCTGCGGCGCAGTCGACCACGCCTCAATACGGAGCACATTGATATGACTTATACCTTGCCAGCCTTGCCTTACGCCTACGATGCCCTGGAACCGCATATCGATGCGCAAACCATGGAGATTCACTACACCAAACACCACCAGACCTACATCAACAACCTCAATGCAGCGGTCGAGGGCACCGAGTTCGCGGGCTGGCCGATAGAGAAGCTGGTGTCCAGCGTGCAGCAACTGCCGGAAAAACTCCGCGCGGCCGTTATCAACCAGGGCGGCGGTCACGCCAACCATTCGTTGTTCTGGGCAGTGATGTCGCCTAAAGGCGGCGGCAAACCCGAAGGCGCGCTGGGTAAGGCCATCGATGAGCAACTGGGCGGTTTCGACAGCTTCAAGGAAGCGTTCACTAAAGCCGCGCTGACCCGGTTCGGCAGCGGCTGGGCGTGGCTGAGCGTGACCCCGCAAAAGACCCTGATAGTTGAAAGCAGCGGCAATCAGGACAGCCCGCTGATGAGCGGCAACACGCCGATCCTCGGTCTGGACGTCTGGGAGCATGCTTACTATCTGCTGTATCAGAACCGTCGCCCGGAATACATCAATGCCTTCTACAGTGTTATCAACTGGCCGGAAGTCGCGGCACGTTATCAGGCCGCTTTGGCCTGACATTTATCAGCATAACAAGACCTAAGGCCGACTATGGGCACTGAAACACTGGCGATCAGCAGCGGGCGAATGTTTCGTTATGCGCTTGGCTCGCTGCTGCTATTGGCAGGTACTGCATTGCTGGTGGCTCACGGGCTCGCTTGGCTTAACCTCGAACCGCGCATCCTGCGCGCGCTGCAGGGCGGGGCAATCTGCGCGCTCGGCACGGCGCTTGGCGCGGTGCCGGTGCTGGTCATCCGGCGCATGCCGGTGGCGCTGAGCGATACCTTGCTGGGTTTTGGCGCCGGGGTGATGTTGGCGGCCACCGCGTTCTCGCTGATTGTGCCGGGGATTGCCGCCGCTGAGAGCTTGGGGCTTTCACCCTGGGGCGCCAGTGGCCTGATCAGTTTTGGCATCATGCTGGGGGCATTCGGGTTGTATCTGGTTGACCGCAAGGTCTCCGGCGCCAGCCCGGAAATGCTGGTGGGCACGCCGGATAGCCCGGTGATTCCGCCACGTATCTGGCTGTTTGTGTTCGCCATCATCGCCCACAACATCCCGGAAGGCATGGCAGTGGGTGTTTCCGCTGGTGGCGGCATGCCGGATGCCGACAGCCTCGCCATGGGTATTGCCTTACAGGACGTACCCGAAGGCCTGGTGATTGCGTTGGTGTTGGCCGGGGCAGGGATGTCGCGGGTCAAGGCCTTCCTGATCGGCGCGGCCTCGGGTTTGGTGGAGCCGGTATTTGCCGTGCTCTGCGCCTGGCTGGTAAGCCTGGCCGAGGTGCTGTTGCCATTGGGGCTGGCGCTTGCGGCTGGCGCGATGCTGTTGGTGGTGACCCACGAGGTGATCCCGGAGTCGCGGCGTAATGGCCACGAAAAGCTTGCCAGCCTGGGGCTGTGCATCGGGTTTTGTTTGATGATGGTGATGGATACTGCGTTGGGGTGAGGCCCTTGCGGCCTCACCGTCCTTCAACGAGGGGCGTTACTCGCCCTCATCAAAGTAATTGTTTATCAGCTTCACCAGGGCATCCATAGCTTCCTGCTCTTGCTCGCCTTCCGTGTGCAAGTGAATCCTGGTGCCCTTGCCGGCGGCCAACATCATCATGGCCATGATGCTTTTGCCATCAACCATGGATTCCGGCGTACGCCCGGCGCGGATCTGGCAGGGAAACTGGCCGGCAACACCGACGAACTTCGCGGAAGCGCGGGCGTGCAGGCCCAGCTTGTTGATGATTTCAATTTCCAGAGCGGGCATCGCGGGGGTGTTCCTTTCAGCTAAGGTCGCGGTGGCGAACCTGGACGTTCTTGAGGGTTTTTTGCAGCACCTGGCCCAGGCGTTCGGTCAGGTAGACGGAACGGTGGTGGCCGCCGGTGCAGCCGATGGCGATGGTGACATAGGCCCGGTTGCTCGCGGCAAAGCGCGGCAGCCATTTGAGCAGGTAGCTGGAGATGTCCTGGAACATCTCTTCTACATCCGGTTGCGCCGCCAGGTACTCGGCTACAGGCTGATCCAGCCCGGACTGGTCACGTAATTCCGGTTTCCAATACGGGTTGGGCAGGCAGCGCACATCAAACACCAGGTCGGCATCCACCGGCATGCCACGCTTGAAGCCAAAAGACTCAACAAGAAACGCTGTCCCAGGCTCCGGCTGGTTCAGCAGGCGCAGCTTGATGGCATCGCGCAGCTGGTACAGGTTGAGGCCGGTGGTGTTGATCTTGAGGTCAGCGAGGTCAATGATCGGGCCCAGCAGCTTGGTTTCGTCTTCGATGGCTTCGGCCAGGGAGCGGTGAGGGCTGCTGAGGGGGTGGCGTCGACGGGTCTCGGAGAAACGCTTGAGCAACGTCTCTTCATCGGCGTCCAGGTACAGCACATCGCAATGAATGTGCTTGGCTCGCACTTCCTCGAGCAATTGCGGGAACCGCTCAAGGTGGCTGGGCAGGTTGCGGGCATCAATCGAAACGGCGACCAGGGGTTGCGCCAATTCGGTGTGGATCAACGCGCGTTCCGCCAGTTCCGGCAGCAGGCCGGCGGGCAGGTTGTCGATGCAATAGAAACCGTTGTCCTCAAGAACATTGAGGGCGGTACTTTTACCCGAGCCGGAGCGGCCGCTGACGATGATCAAACGCATGATTAGTGCCCGTTTTGTTCATCCAGGACAACCTTATAGAGCGCCTCACTGGTCGGGGCGCTGCGCAGTTTGTCGCGTACTTCCTTGCGGTCGAGCATGCTGGCGATCTGCCGGAGCAGTTCCAGGTGCGCGTCGGTGGCGGCTTGTGGGACCAGCAGAACGAACAGCAGGTCGACCGGGGCGCCGTCGATGGCGTCGAAATCGATTGGGGCGTCAAGGTGCAGCAGGGCGCTTACGGGTGCCTCGCAGCCTTTGAGGCGGCAGTGAGGAATAGCGATGCCGTTGCCAAAACCGGTGGAGCCGAGTTTTTCACGGGCAATCAGAGCCTCAAAGACATCTTGCATCTCCAGATCAGGCACTTGACCGCTGATCAGGTTGGCAATTTGTTCGAGGGCTTTTTTCTTGCTGCCGCCCGGCACGTTCACGAGTGAACGGCCGGGGGTCAGGATGGTTTGAAGTTGGATCATGGGGGGGAGTTAACGACCTGTACCTTGCATCAGGTGCAGATTCTTTTCCTTATGCTTTATGAGTTGGCGGTCCAGCTTGTCGTAGAGCGAGTCAATCGCCGCGTACATATCCTCATGTTCCGCATTGGCGACGAGCTTGGCATTCGGTACGTGCAGGGTGGCCTCGATTTTCTGCTTGAGTTTGTCGACCTCCATGATGACCTGCACGTTGGTGATCTTGTCAAAATGCCCCGCAAGCTTGTTCAGCTTACTCTCGGTGTACTCACGCAGGGGCTTGGTGACTTCCAGCTGGTGTCCACTGATGTTGACTTGCATACAGCTTCTCCTTCGTTGCCAGTGCATAAAGCGGCAGGCCGGGGTGCCTGCCACTGGAACGCTGTGGCCCGCCCGTCACATCAAACGCTTTCGCTCGCTGGAAGGCGCGATCCCGAGGGACTCGCGGTACTTGGCGACGGTTCGACGGGCGACCTGAATGCCTTGTGCCTCCAGTAAACCAGCGATCTTACTGTCACTCAATGGCTTTTTCTGATTTTCCGCGGCAACCAGTTTTTTGATGATCGCGCGGATTGCCGTGGACGAGCATTCGCCGCCTTCGGAGGTGCTCACGTGGCTGGAGAAAAAGTATTTCAGTTCATATATGCCCCGTGGGGTATGCATGAATTTTTGCGTGGTCACCCGGGAAATCGTCGATTCGTGCATGCCCACCGCCTCAGCGATATCATGCAGAACCAGGGGTTTCATCGCTTCGTCGCCGTATTCCAGGAAGCCGCGCTGGTGCTCGACAATCTGGGTGGCCACTTTCATCAGGGTTTCGTTACGGCTTTGCAGGCTCTTGATGAACCAGCGCGCTTCCTGCAACTGGTTGCGCATGAAGGTGTTATCGGCGCTGGTGTCGGCGCGGCGCACGAAACCGGCATATTGCGGGTTGACCCGCAGGCGTGGCACCGACTCCTGGTTCAGCTCAACCAGCCAGCGCTCGTTGTCCTTGCGCACGATCACGTCGGGCACCACATACTCGGCTTCGCTGGACTCGATTTGCGAGCCTGGCCGAGGATTGAGGCTCTGCACCAGCTCGATGACCTGGCGCAGGTCGTCTTCCTTGAGCTTCATGCGGCGCATCAGCTGGCTGTAGTCGCGGCTGCCGAGCAAATCGATGTAGTCGGTGACCAGGCGCTGGGCTTCGGCGAGCCAAGGGGTTTTGGCAGGCAGTTGGCGCAGTTGCAGCAGCAGGCATTCGCTGAGGGTGCGCGCGCCGATACCGGCCGGCTCGAACTGCTGGATGCGGTGCAGGACGGCTTCGATCTCGTCCAGCTCGATGTCCAGTTCCGGGTCGAAGGCTTCAAGAATCTCTTCAAGCGTCTCGTCCAGATAGCCCTGGTTGTTGATGCAGTCAATCAGGGTCACGGCGATCAGGCGATCGGTGTCCGACATCGGCGCAAGGTTCAGTTGCCACAGCAGATGGCTCTGCAGGCTTTCGCCGACGGAGGTGCGGGTGGTGAAGTCCCACTCATCATCGTCGTTGCTGGGCAGGCTGCTGGCGCTGGTCTGGTAGACGTCTTCCCAGGCAGTGTCCACCGGGAGATCGTTGGGAATGCGTTCGTTCCAGTCGCCTTCCTCTAGGTTGTCCACCGTTGGGGCGGTCTCCTGGTAGGAGGGTTCCTGCACGTCGGAGTTGGGTTTTTGCTCTATGTTGTCGGCCAGCGGGTCTGCATTATCGAAGTCGTCGCCTTCTTCCTGGCGTTCGAGCATCGGATTGGACTCCAGGGCCTCCTGGATTTCCTGTTGCAGGTCCAGGGTCGACAATTGGAGCAGGCGGATGGCCTGTTGCAGCTGCGGTGTCATCGTCAGCTGCTGGCCCATTCTCAGGACTAGCGATGGTTTCATGGCAGGGGCTTAACACCTTATTCGCCGGCGCAATGCGCCATCCACGACAGGGCGCGTGAGCGCCAAACATAAGCAAATTATATGCCTGATATCGGGGGCTTTGCCTAGAGCGCGGTGACAATAAAAATCCGCAGCTTTTTATTGGCGCCCGCACTCAGGGCAAACGACCTGCCACCGCCAGTTTCTACAGGCAGGCTTACAGGCGGAACTCGTGACCCAGATACACTTCCTTGACCAGTTCGTTGGCCAGGATGGTGGCAGAGTCGCCTTCGGCAATCAGTTGGCCATCGTTGACGATATACGCGGTTTCGCAGATATCGAGGGTCTCACGGACGTTGTGATCAGTGATCAGCACGCCAATGCCCTTGGCCTTGAGGTGGTGGATGATCTGCTTGATGTCGCCGACCGAGATCGGGTCGACGCCGGCAAACGGTTCGTCCAGCAGGATGAACTTGGGCGCAGTCGCCAGGGCCCGGGCAATCTCCACACGACGGCGCTCACCACCGGATAAGCTCATGCCCAGGTTGTCGCGAATGTGGTTGATGTGGAATTCCTGCAGCAGGCTTTCCAGTTCCTTGCGGCGGCCGTCGCGGTCGAGTTCCTTGCGGGTCTCGAGGATGGCCATGATGTTGTCGGCGACCGACAGTTTGCGGAAGATCGACGCTTCCTGCGGAAGATAGCCGATACCGGCGCGGGCACGGCCGTGCATCGGCTGGTGGCTCACGTCCAGGTCATCGATCAGCACGCGACCCTGATCCGCCTGGACCAGGCCGACGATCATATAGAAGCAGGTAGTCTTGCCGGCGCCGTTGGGGCCAAGCAAGCCGACGATCTGGCCGCTGTCGATCGACAGGCTGACGTCGCGCACGACCTGACGGCTTTTATAAGCCTTGGCCAGGTGCTGGGCTTTCAGGGTTGCCATCAGTTCGCCTTCTTCGCATCGGGTTTAGGCGCAGGCTGGGCAGCGCCGTCTTTCTTCTTCGGCTGGATAACCATATCGATACGTGGACGAGGCGTGTTGAGCTTGCTGCCAGTGGCACGACCAGCGTTGGCGACCTGTTTCACGGTGTCATAGGTGATTTTCTCACCTTCCGTGGAGTTGCCATCGGGGCTGAGCACCTTGGCCTCGTCGATCAGGACAATGCGGTTCTGCTGCGCGTGATACTGGATGGTCCGGCCGTAGCCCTTCATCTTGCCGGTATCGGCCGCCGACTGCTGCTGCTCGAAATAAGCCAGGTTGCCCACCGAAGTCACAACGTCGATGTCGCCCTGCTGAGTGCGGGTGAGTGTCACCGTGTTGCCGGTGATTTTCATCGAGCCCTGGGTGATGATCACGCCGCCGGTATAGGTAGCGACGCCTTGCTTGTCATCCAGTTGCGCATCGTCAGCCGAGATGTGGATCGGTTGCTGGCTATCGTTCGGCAGAGCCCAGGCGCTCACGCTTCCCAGTACTGCGCCCAGGCCGAGCAAAATAGGGAGAGTTTTAACGAGCCTCATACTGTCCTCTTACGTTCGATAGCAGGTGTATCCTGCTTTCTTTCAAATACGCTTTCATTCCCTTGCCAGTCGATACACCGCCAGCGCCGTCGATTCTAACGTTTTGCTCGGTCTGCGCATATTGCTTCTGCGGGAATACGGTCATGCGACTGCTGGTAATCACCGTGTCGCGGTTTTTTGCGTCGGTGCGCGCAACGCGTACCGAGTCAATCAGCTCTACCTCGGTGCCGTCCGGGTTGACCTCGCCACGCTTGCTGGTGACGTGCCAGGGGAACTCGGTGCCGCGGTAGATGTTCATGTCCGGGTTGGTCAGCAGGGTGACTTCGGTGGCCTTCAAATGCTCGACCTTGTCCGACGTCATCTCGTACTGCACCTTGCCATCGGGCAGGAACTGTATGCTTTTGGCGTTGGTGGCGTAATAGTCGATAGCCCCTTCGTCAACCTGCGCAGCAGGCTGGTCGAGAAAGCGCTCCGGGCTGATATTCCAGTAGCCCACCGCCAGGAACAGCGCGGCGATGACTCCGAATAGCAGGAAGTTGCGAATCTTTTTGCTCAGCATAAAACGCTCTATAAGTAGGCGGCGTGGGCCGCTTCAAGGCTGCCCTGGGCACGCAGAATCAGCTCGCAGAACTCGCGGGCGGCACCTTCGCCGCCACGCGCAGTGGTAATGCCATGGGCATGCTCGCGCACAAATGCTGCAGCATTGGCGACGGCCATGCCCAGGCCGACTCGGCGAATGACCGGCAGGTCAGGCAGGTCATCGCCCAGGTAGGCGACCTGCTCATAGCTTAGGTTGAGTTGGCCAAGAAGCTCGTCCAGCACCACCAGTTTATCCTCGCGGCCCTGATACAGGTGAGGAATCCCCAGGTTTTGTGCGCGACGTTCCACAACCGGGGTTTTTCTGCCGCTGATAATCGCGGTTTGCACACCCGCAGCCATCAGCATCTTGATGCCCTGGCCGTCGAGGGTGTTGAACGTCTTGAATTCGCTGCCGTCTTCGAGGAAGTACAGGCGGCCATCGGTCAGCACGCCGTCAACGTCGAAAATTGCCAACTTGATGTTTTTGCCGCGTTGCAACAGGTCGCTGGTCATTTACATCACTCCTGCACGCAGCAAGTCGTGCATATTCAGGGCGCCAATCGGGTAGTCGTTGCCATCGACCACCACCAGCGCGCCAATCTTGTGGTCTTCCATGATCTTCAAGGCTTCGGCAGCCAGCATTTCGGGGCGAGCAGTCTTGCCGTGTGGGGTCATCACCGCATCGATGGTCGCGGTGTGGATATCGATGGTGCGGTCCAGGGTGCGGCGCAAGTCGCCGTCGGTGAAGACCCCGGCCAGGCGCCCGTCGGCTTCCAGGATCACGGTCATGCCCAGGCCCTTGCGGGTCATTTCCATCAATGCGTCTTTCAGCAAAGTGCCGCGCTGGACGTGGGGCAATTCCTCGCCCGAATGCATGACATTTTCCACTTTGAGCAGCAGGCGGCGTCCCAGTGCCCCACCTGGGTGGGAAAATGCGAAGTCTTCGGCGGTAAAACCACGGGCCTCCAGCAGTGCCACGGCCAAGGCGTCGCCCATGACCAGGGCTGCGGTGGTGGAGGAGGTCGGCGCCAGGTTCAATGGGCAGGCTTCGTGGGCCACGTGAACATTCAGGTTCACTTCGGCGGCCTTGGCCAGCGTCGATTCCGGGTTGCCGGTCACGCTGATCATCTGGATGCCCAGGCGCTTGATCAGCGGCAGCAGGGTCACGATTTCGTTGGTGGTGCCGGAATTCGATAGGGCAAGGATGATGTCATCCTTGGTGATCATGCCCATGTCGCCGTGGCTGGCTTCGGCCGGGTGCACAAAAAAAGCCGTGGTGCCAGTGCTCGCCAATGTGGCGGCGATCTTGTTGCCGACGTGGCCCGACTTGCCCATGCCGACCACGACAACGCGGCCCTTGCTGGCCAGAATCATCTCGCAGGCGCGTACGAAATCCGCGTCGATATGGGCCAGCAAGCCTTCTACGGCTTCAAGCTCTAGGCGGATGGTGCGTTGTGCGGATTGAATAAGGTCGCTGGATTGGCTCATGTCTGAAATCGTATAGCCTGACGAAAAGTCGGCGATTATAGCGGTAATGATCAATTCCCTCACGCAAGTTCGTCAGGCTTTATTCTGCCAGCGCCTGAGATTGGTGCTCAGCCGCGTTTTTTCCCTGTCCTCAATCTGAACAAGCGCAGTTCCGGCCTTGGGCGCGTTGTACCAGCGGTGATATAGTTCGCCGCCAGTTCGGTCCGCCCAGCCCATGTGGCTATCTATTGCGCAATTGTTGCAAACGTTTGTCGCAAGCGTGGTGTCTGAGTGAGAGGCTGCATCCCAAGGAGTTTAGATGAGTGCCGATAACGCCTACGCGGTCGAGCTGAAGGGACTGACCTTCAAGCGCGGGACGCGCAGCATCTTCAATAACGTCGATATCCGCATTCCCCGCGGCAAGGTCACGGGCATCATGGGGCCTTCCGGTTGCGGCAAGACCACCCTGTTGCGCCTGATGGGCATGCAATTGCGGCCCAGTGCCGGCGAAGTGTGGGTCAATGGCCAGAACCTGCCGACGCTGTCGCGCAGCGATCTGTTCGATGCGCGCAAGCACATGGGTGTGCTGTTCCAGAGCGGTGCGTTGTTCACCGACCTCGACGTTTTCGAAAACGTGGCCTTCCCGCTGCGGGTGCATACCCAGCTGTCCGATGAAATGATTCGTGACATTGTGTTGCTGAAATTGCAGGCCGTCGGCCTTCGCGGTGCCATCGACCTGATGCCAGACGAGCTGTCCGGCGGTATGAAGCGCCGGGTCGCCCTGGCGCGCGCGATTGCCCTCGACCCGCAGATCCTCATGTACGACGAGCCTTTCGTTGGCCAGGACCCGATCGCCATGGGCGTGCTGGTGCGCCTGATCCGCCTGCTCAACGATGCATTGGGGATCACCAGCATCGTTGTTTCCCATGACCTTGCAGAAACCGCCAGTATCGCCGACTACCTCTATGTCGTCGGTGATGGCCAGGTGCTGGGCCAGGGCACGCCTGAAGAACTGATGAACGCAGACAACCCGCGCATTCGCCAATTCATGACTGGCGATCCCGATGGCCCGGTGCCTTTTCACTTTCCGGCAGCGGATTACCGCTCAGATCTTCTGGGGAAGCGCTGATGCGCAAGACATCTCTTATCGAAAAGGTTCGCCTTTTCGGTCGCTCCGGCATCGACCTGGTCGAAGTGCTGGGGCGTTCGACGATTTTCCTGTTTCACGCGTTGCTGGGTCGCGGTGGGATCGGTGGCGGTTTTGGGCTGCTGATCAAACAGCTGCACTCGGTCGGCGTCATGTCCCTGGTGATTATCGTGGTTTCCGGGATTTTCATCGGCATGGTGCTGGCGTTGCAGGGTTTCAATATTCTCTCCAGCTACGGTTCGGAGCAGGCGGTGGGGCAGATGGTCGCCCTGACGCTGCTGCGTGAACTCGGGCCGGTGGTCACCGCCTTGCTGTTCGCCGGTCGCGCCGGTTCTGCGCTGACTGCCGAAATCGGCAACATGAAGTCCACCGAGCAGTTGTCCAGCCTGGAAATGATCGGCGTGGACCCACTCAAATACATTGTTGCCCCGCGCCTCTGGGCCGGCTTCATTTCCCTGCCACTGCTGGCGATGATTTTCAGCGTGGTGGGTATCTGGGGCGGCTCGTGGGTGGCGGTTGACTGGTTGGGCGTCTACGACGGCTCGTACTGGGGCAACATGCAAAACAGCGTGACCTTCAGCGGTGACGTGCTCAACGGCATCATAAAGAGCATCGTCTTTGCCTTTGTAGTGACCTGGATCGCCGTATTCCAAGGCTACGACTGTGAGCCCACTTCAGAAGGGATCAGTCGCGCCACCACCAAGACCGTTGTGTACGCCTCGCTGGCGGTACTGGGCCTTGACTTCATTTTGACCGCCTTGATGTTTGGAGATTTCTGATGCAAAACCGCACTGTGGAAATCGGTGTCGGCCTTTTCTTGCTGGCTGGCATCCTGGCTTTACTGTTGCTGGCCCTGCGAGTCAGTGGTCTGTCGGCCAGCCCCACCGCCGATACTTATAAACTTTACGCGTACTTCGACAATATCGCCGGTTTGACTGTCAGAGCTAAAGTGACCATGGCCGGTGTAACGATCGGCAAGGTCACGGCAATCGATCTGGACCGCGACAGCTTCACCGGGAGAGTGACCATGCAATTGGACAAGAAGGTAGATAATCTGCCGACCGACTCCACTGCATCTATCCTCACTGCGGGGTTGCTGGGCGAGAAGTACATCGGCGTCAGCGTGGGTGGGGAAACAGCCCTGCTCAAGGATGGTTCTACAATCCACGACACACAGTCGTCGCTGGTGCTTGAAGACTTGATCGGTAAATTCCTGCTCAATACGGTCAATAAAGACGCCAAATGAGGAATCTGTTCATGATCTCTACCTTGCGACGTGGCCTCCTGGTGCTGCTGGCAGCACTGCCGATGATGGCCAACGCGGCGGGTTCTGCGCACGATCTGGTGCAGGACACGACCAACAAGATGTTGGCTGACCTGACTGCCAACAAAGAGCAGTACAAGCAAGACCCGAGTAAGTTTTACGACGCCTTGAACACTATCGTGGGGCCAGTGGTCGATGCCGAAGGCATTTCCCGCAGCATCATGACGGTCAAGTATTCGCGCAAGGCCACGCCTGCGCAGATGAAAACGTTCCAGGAAAACTTCAAGAAGGGCCTGTTCCAGTTCTACGGCAACGCCTTGCTGGAGTACAACAACCAGGGCATTACCGTCGCCCCTGCCGGGGACGAGTCGGGTGATCGCACCAGCGTCAACATGACCGTCAAGGGCACTAACGGCGCCGTTTACCCTGTGCAGTACACGCTCGAGAAGATCAACGGCGAGTGGAAGCTGCGTAACGTGATCATCAACGGCATCAACATCGGCAAGCTGTTCCGTGATCAGTTCGCTGATGCGATGCAGCGCAATGGCAACGACCTGGACAAAACCATCAATGGTTGGGCCGGTGAAGTGGCCAAGGCCAAGGAAGAAACCGACAAAGCTGCCGGGAAGCCTGCGCAATGACCGAGTCGGCTGTTCGTCTTGGCGAAGCCGGCGAGTTGTTGATCAGCGGCGTGCTGGATTACCGCACCGGGCCTGACCTGCGCACGCAGGGTCAGGCACTGATCAAGACCAGCACCGCGCCTTCGCTGGTGCTGGATTGCTCTGCGGTGACCAAGTCCAGCAGCGTCGGCCTGTCGTTGCTGCTGTGCTTCATGCGCGATGCCCAGGCGGCCAGAAAGCCGGTGAGCATCCGCGCATTGCCCGAAGACATGCGCGAAATTGCCGAAGTTTCCGGTTTGACCGAGCTGTTGGCGCATCCTTAATACACGTTATTCAGAAGCCCCCCGTCAGAGTCCTGCTATGCGGGGTTCGCAGGCGCGGGGCTTTTTTGTATGATGTGCGACCCGTGCGCACTGGGCGCCGATAGAGGTTGAGCATGCAGGCCCTAGAAGTTAAGAGCTTCCTTGAAGGAAAGCTGCCGGATACGAACGTAGAAGTTGAAGGCGAAGGCTGCAACTTCCAGCTGAATGTGATTAGCGATGAACTGGCGGCACTCAGCCCGGTCAAGCGTCAACAGCAGATCTATGCCCATTTGAACCCGTGGATCACCGATGGCAGCATCCACGCGGTCACTATGAAATTTTTCAGCCGCGCGGCCTGGGCCGAGCGCACCTGAGCCCCCAAGGCGTCGAGATTCTTATGGATAAATTGATTATTACCGGCGGTGGCCGCCTTGATGGCGAGATCCGCATTTCCGGTGCGAAAAACTCCGCCCTGCCGATCCTGGCAGCGACCCTGCTGTGCGATGGCCCGGTGACCGTGGCCAACCTGCCGCACTTGCACGACATCACCACGATGATCGAGCTGTTCGGTCGCATGGGCATCGAGCCGGTCATCGACGAGAAGCTGGCTGTCGAAATCGACCCGCGCACCATCAAGACCCTGATCGCTCCGTACGAATTGGTGAAAACCATGCGTGCCTCGATCCTGGTGCTCGGCCCGATGGTTGCCCGTTTCGGTGAAGCCGAAGTAGCCCTGCCTGGCGGTTGCGCCATCGGCTCGCGCCCGGTCGACCTGCACATCCGTGGCCTTGAGGCCATGGGCGCAACCATCGACGTCGAAGGCGGCTACATCAAGGCCAAGGCGCCGGAAGGCGGCCTGCGTGGTGCCAACTTCTTCTTTGATACCGTCAGCGTGACCGGTACCGAGAACATCATGATGGCCGCTGCCCTGGCCAACGGCCGCAGCGTGCTGCAAAACGCCGCGCGCGAGCCGGAAGTGGTCGACCTGGCCAATTTCCTGATCGCCATGGGCGCCAACATCACCGGCGCCGGCACCGACACCATCACCATTGATGGCGTGAAGCGGCTGCACTCGGCCACTTACAAAGTGATGCCGGACCGTATCGAGACCGGCACCTACCTGGTGGCTGCTGCCGTCACCGGTGGTCGCGTCAAGGTCAAGGACACCGACCCGACAATCCTTGAAGCTGTGCTGGAAAAACTCAAGGAAGCCGGTGCTGAAATCACCACCGGTGCCGACTGGATCGAGCTGAACATGCACGGCAAGCGGCCAAAAGCCGTTAACGTGCGCACCGCTCCATACCCGGCATTCCCGACCGACATGCAAGCGCAGTTCATCTCCCTGAATGCGATTGCCGAAGGCACCGGTGCCGTGATCGAGACCATCTTCGAAAACCGCTTCATGCACGTGTACGAACTGCACCGCATGGGCGCCAAGATCCAGGTCGAAGGCAACACTGCCATCGTGACCGGTATCGACAAGCTGAAGGGCGCGCCAGTGATGGCAACCGACCTGCGTGCTTCTGCCAGCCTGGTGATTTCGGCGCTGTGCGCTGAAGGTGACACCTTGATCGACCGCATCTACCACATCGACCGTGGCTACGAGTGCATCGAAGAAAAACTGCAGATGCTCGGCGCGAAAATCCGCCGCGTACCGGGCTGACCCCCGCGCTGTGATTGTGGCGAGGGAGCCAGCTCCCTCGCCACAGTTTGCTGTAAAAGGATTTGTTTCAAATCGAGGCTGTAATGGCCTCGATCTGTGTCTGGCGCCGTTTGCGACCGGACCGCAATAGCCTGATGAAGGACTGACGTTTCCCATGTTGACCATCGCACTGTCCAAGGGCCGCATCCTTGACGACACTTTGCCGCTTCTGGCTGAAGCGGGCATCGTGCCGACCGAGAATCCGGACAAGAGCCGCAAGCTGATCATCCCCACGACCCAGGACGACGTTCGCCTGTTGATCGTGCGGGCTACCGACGTGCCGACCTACGTTGAACATGGTGCGGCCGACCTCGGCGTTGCCGGTAAAGACGTGCTGATGGAGTACGGTGGCCAGGGCCTGTACGAACCGCTGGACCTGCGCATTGCCCTGTGCAAACTGATGACCGCCGGCCGTGTCGGTGATGTCGAGCCCAAGGGCCGCCTGCGCGTGGCCACCAAGTTCGTCAATGTCGCCAAGCGCTACTATGCCGAGCAAGGTCGCCAGGTCGATATCATCAAGCTCTACGGCTCGATGGAGCTGGCCCCGCTGATCGGCCTGGCCGACAAGATCATCGACGTGGTCGACACCGGCAACACCCTGCGCGCCAACGGTCTGGAGCCCCAGGATTTCATCGCTGACATCAGCTCCCGCCTGATCGTCAACAAAGCTTCGATGAAGATGCAGCACGCCCGTATCCAGGCGTTGATCGATACCCTGCGCCAAGCAGTGGAGTCTCGACACCGCGGTTGACCCATCCGCGTAGCTGAAAAGCTGCGCCCGTCTATCCGCCTCATAGCCAGAATTCTCAGGTGCCCAAGCGGAAACGACTGCTAGTTTAGGGCGCCTGAGTTTTTGCCAATTCTATTGAGGCCCTCGCTATGACCACGTCCACTGCAATTGCCCGACTCAACGCTGCCGACCCGGATTTCGCCGATCATCTGGATCATCTGCTGAGCTGGGAAAGCGTGTCCGACGATTCGGTCAACCAGCGGGTGCTCGACATCATCAAGGCCGTGCGCGAGCGCGGTGACGCAGCGCTGGTGGACTTCACCCGCCAGTTCGATGGCCTGGACGTCAAGTCCATGTCGGACCTGATCCTGCCCCGCGAACGCCTGGAGCTGGCCCTGACGCGCATCACCGCGCCGCAGCGCGAAGCCCTGGAAGTGGCGGCAGCCCGCGTGCGCAGCTATCACGAAAAACAGAAGCAGGACTCCTGGAGCTACACCGAGGCCGACGGCACCGTGTTGGGCCAGAAGGTCACGCCGCTCGACCGCGCGGGCCTTTACGTACCGGGCGGCAAAGCCTCGTACCCGTCGTCGGTGTTGATGAACGCGATCCCGGCCAAGGTGGCGGGCGTGACCGAAGTGGTCATGGTGGTGCCGACCCCGCGCGGTGAAATCAACGAGCTGGTACTGGCAGCCGCGTGCATCGCCGGGGTTGACCGCGTGTTCACCATCGGTGGCGCGCAAGCGGTGGCAGCCCTGGCCTACGGCACTGAAAGCGTGCCGAAGGTCGACAAGGTCGTCGGCCCAGGCAACATCTATGTCGCGACCGCCAAGCGCCACGTGTTTGGCCAGGTTGGTATCGACATGATCGCCGGCCCGTCGGAAATCCTCGTGGTATGCGACGGCCAGACTGACCCGGACTGGATTGCCATGGACTTGTTCTCCCAGGCCGAACACGACGAAGACGCCCAGGCGATCCTGGTCAGCCCGGATGCCGAGTTCCTCGACAAAGTCGCCGCGAGCATCGACAAGCTGCTGCCGACCATGGACCGTGCCGAGATCATCGAGAAGTCGATCAATGGCCGTGGCGCGCTGATCCTGGTGCGCGACATGGAGCAGGCCATCGAAGTCGCCAACCGAATCGCCCCGGAGCACCTGGAGTTGTCGGTGGCCGACCCGCAAACCTGGCTGCCGTCGATTCGCCACGCCGGTGCCATCTTCATGGGGCGCCACACCAGCGAAGCCCTGGGTGACTACTGTGCCGGCCCGAACCACGTGCTGCCGACCTCCGGCACCGCGCGTTTCTCGTCGCCGTTGGGGGTGTATGACTTCCAGAAGCGTTCGTCGATCATCTTCTGCTCGCCGGAAGGCGCCTCCGAACTGGGCAAGACCGCCTCGGTGCTGGCCCGTGGTGAATCGCTGAGCGCGCACGCCCGCAGCGCCGAATATCGCATCGTCAAGGGAGAGTAAGGCATGAGCAAATTCTGGAGCCCCTTCGTCAAGGACCTCGTGCCTTACGTGCCCGGCGAGCAGCCGAAGCTGACCAAACTGGTCAAGCTCAACACCAATGAAAACCCCTACGGCCCGTCGCCCAAAGCGCTGGCGGCGATGCAGGCTGAGTTGAACGATAACCTGCGCCTGTACCCGGACCCCAACAGCGACCTGCTCAAGCAGGCGGTGGCCAAGTATTACGGCGTCGACGCCGGCAAGGTGTTCCTCGGCAACGGTTCGGATGAAGTCCTGGCGCACATCTTCCACGGCCTGTTCCAGCACGACTTGCCGCTGCTGTTTCCGGACATCAGCTACAGCTTCTATCCGGTTTACTGCGGCTTGTATGGCATCAAGTCCAACCCGGTGCCATTGGACGAGCAGTTCCAGATCCGTGTCGCCGACTACGCCAAGCCCAACGGCGGGATCATTTTCCCCAACCCGAATGCGCCAACCGGTTGCGTACTGGCGCTGGACGCAGTGGAGCAGATCCTCAAGGCCAGCCCGGATTCGGTAGTCGTCGTCGATGAGGCTTATATCGACTTCGGCGGCGAAACCGCTATCAGCCTGGTGGACCGCTACCCGAACCTGCTGGTGACCCAGACCCTCTCTAAATCGCGCTCACTGGCCGGTTTGCGCGTGGGCCTGGCCGTGGGCCACCCGGACCTGATCGAGGCGCTGGAGCGGGTCAAGAACAGCTTCAACTCTTACCCGCTGGATCGCCTGGCGATTGTTGGCGCGGCGGCGGCGTTCGAGGACCGTGAGTATTTCGAGAAGACCTGCCAGTTAGTGATCGACAGCCGCAACACGGTGGTTGCACAACTGGAGGGCAAAGGCTTTGAAGTGTTGCCTTCCGCGGCGAACTTCATCTTTGCGCGTCACCCACGGCACGATGCAGCCGGCCTGGCGGCCAAGCTGCGTGAGCAGGGTGTGATCGTGCGGCACTTCAAGCAGGAGCGGATTGCCCAGTTCCTGCGGATCAGCATCGGTACGCCGGAGCAGAACCAGGCGCTGATTGATGCGTTGGGCGAGCTTTAACAGTCGCTGAAAAAAATTGTGGGAGGGGGCTTGCCCCCGATTGCGGTGGTTCAGTCGATTAGATGTCGACTGACACTCCGTCATCGGGGGCAAGCCCCTTCCCACATTTGGTTTTGCGGTGTTAATTAAAGCAGCGGCTCATCCGGCTTCTTGTTTTTCCAGCCATCATTGCCCGGCAGCAGCAGGTTCAAACCAATCGCTACCACCGCACACAGGGCGATGCCCTTCAGGCCGAAATCATCCGGGCCGGTGCCGGTACCCACCAGCACGCCGCCAATCCCGAACACCAGGGTCACCGACACAATCACCAGATTGCGCGCCTCGCCCAAGTCGATCTTGTGGCGGATCAGCGTGTTCATGCCCACAGCGGCAATCGAGCCGAACAGCAGGCACAGAATCCCGCCCATCACCGGCACCGGGATGCTCTGCAGCAGTGCGCCGAACTTGCCGATAAACGCCAGGCTGATGGCAAACACCGCCGCCCAGGTCATGATTTTCGGGTTGTAGTTCTTGGTCAGCATCACTGCGCCAGTGACTTCGGCGTAGGTGGTGTTCGGCGGGCCGCCAAACAGGCCGGCGGCCGTGGTGGCGATCCCGTCACCCAGCAAGGTGCGGTGCAGGCCAGGCTTCTTCAGGTAGTCGCGCCCGGTCACGCTGCCGACCGCAATCACACCGCCGATATGTTCAATCGCCGGGGCCAGGGCCACCGGGACGATAAACAGGATCGCCTGCCAGTTGAATTCCGGCGCGGTGAAGTGGGGCAGGGCAAACCAGGGGGCTGCAGCGATCTTCGCCGTGTCGACTACACCAAAGTAGAACGACATGGCAAAGCCCACCAGCACGCCGGAGATGATCGGCACCAGGCGGAAGATGCCTTTGCCGAACACCGCCACGACCAAGGTGGTCAGCAGCGCCGGCATCGAGATCAGCATCGCCGTCTGGTAATGAATCAGCTCGGCGCCATCGCCGGACTTGCCCATCGCCATGTTGGCGGCGATCGGCGCCATGGCCAGGCCGATGGAAATGATCACCGGGCCGATCACCACCGGCGGCAGCAGCCGGTCGATAAACCCGGTGCCTTTGATCTTCACGGCCAGGCCGAGGAAGGTATAAACAAAACCCGCCGCCATCACCCCGCCCATGGTCGCCGCGAGGCCGAACTGGCCCTTGGCGAGGATGATCGGGGTGATGAAGGCAAAGCTCGACGCGAGAAAGACCGGCACCTGCCGCCCTGTTACCACTTGGAACAACAGTGTGCCCAGACCTGCGGTAAACAGCGCGACGTTTGGATCAAGACCGGTGATCAGCGGCATCAACACCAGCGCGCCAAATGCTACGAAGAGCATCTGTGCGCCAGACAGGATCTGGCGCCAAAGCGGGTCGTTGAATTCATCCTGCATGTTCACGCGTCCTTCTGCTTGGTGCCGAAGATCTTGTCACCGGCATCGCCCAGGCCTGGGATGATGTAGCCGTGTTCGTTCAGGCGCTCATCGATGGATGCGGTGTAGATCTGCACATCCGGGTGGGCCTGCTCGACGGCGGCGATGCCTTCGGGCGCGGCAACCAGCACCATGGCGCGGATGTCTTTGCAGCCGGCTTTTTTCAGCAGGTCGATGGTCGCAACCATGGAGCTGCCGGTGGCGAGCATCGGGTCGATGATCATCGCCAGGCGCTCGTTGATTTCCGGGACGAGTTTTTCCAGGTAGGTGTGCGCCTGCAACGTTTCTTCGTTGCGGGCCACGCCGACGGCGCTGACTTTGGCGCCCGGAATCAGGCTGAGCACGCCTTCGAGCATGCCGATACCGGCGCGCAGGATCGGCACTACGGTGATTTTCTTACCGGCGATTTTCTCGACCTGGACAGTGCCGGCCCAACCTTCGATATCGTAGGTTTCGAGGGGCAAATCCTTGGTGGCTTCGTAAGTGAGCAGCGCTCCGACTTCCTGAGCAAGCTCACGGAAATTCTTCGTGCTAATGTCGGCACGGCGCATAAGGCCGAGTTTGTGTCGGATCAGCGGGTGGCGGATCTCGCGAGTGGGCATGGGAAAGGCTCCGGCGGCGGGCAAAAAAACCGGCCTAGATTAATCTATCCGAGGGTGTTGTCCTATAGACATCTAGTACGTTAGTCCATTAAGGCTTGATCGTTGCGCCTCACATGCGTACCTTTGCCCGCTTTTCTTGCCACAGCACCCCCTTGGAGAGCGCCATGTCCGCTGATCTCGAGCATATCCGTCAAATCATGCGCGAGGCTGACTGCCTGTACACCGAAGCGCAAGTCGAAGAGGCGATCGCCAAGGTCGGCGCACACATCACCCGCGAAATGGCCGACACCAACCCGGTGGTTTTCTGCGTGATGAACGGTGGCCTGATCTTCGCCGGCAAATTGCTGACCCACCTGCAATTCCCGCTGGAAGCGTCCTACCTGCACGCCACCCGTTATCGCAACGAAACCAGCGGCGGCGACCTGTTCTGGAAAGCCAAGCCGGAAGTCTCGTTCATCGACCGTGATGTGCTGATCATCGACGACATCCTCGATGAAGGTCACACCCTGGGCGCGATCATCGACTTCTGCAAACACGCCGGCGCGCGCAAAGTGCACACCGCCGTGCTGATCGACAAAGACCACGACCGCAAGGCGCGCCCGGAGCTGAAAGCCGATTTCGTCGGCCTGCCGTGCATCGACCGTTACATCTTCGGCTACGGCATGGACTACAAAGGCTACTGGCGCAACGCCAACGGCATCTACGCCGTTAAAGGCATGTAAGCCATGGCCCGCTTTCTTGATCAGACGCTGTTCACCGAGTTGGCCGAGAAAGCGGCCGCCAGCCCCCGTGGCCGGCACCACCACAACTTCCATCAGATGGATGAGCCGTGCCATCGCCTGGCCGTCGGCCTGCAGCCCACTACCTACGTGCCGCCGCATCGGCACCTGAGCGCGGACAAGGCGGAAACCCTGTTGGTGCTCAAGGGCCGCCTCGGTTTGCTGGTGTTCAGCGAAACCGGTGAGGTGATCGCCAAGCGCGTGATGCAGGCAGGTGGCGATTGCCCGGGCGTCGATCTGGCGCCGGGTGTGTTCCATGGCCTGGTGGTGCTGGAGCCCGATACCGTGATGTTCGAATGCAAGGCCGGGCCTTATCGGCCGGTGGGCGAGGGCGAGTTGGCGGATTGGGCGCCGCGTGAAGGTGATGCGGGGGTAGCCGAATACCAACGCTGGATGCTTGCCCAGTTCGATTGAGCTACAGTGCTCGGCCATCTCTCACGGAGCGGCCCATGAGCCTGTTGATACGCACCTGCGCCGCCCTGGCGCTGTCCCTCAGTTTGCCACTGGCTGCGGCGCCTGCGCCGATGCACAGCCAGTTCCTGCCGGCAGACGACCTGAGCCTGCGCGCTGAAGCGCCTGACCAGCAGCAACTGTTGCAGGTCACCGAGTACGCGGTGGTGGTGGGTAATCAGCGCCAATCCAGCCAGCAACCGATCCCGGTGACCTCGCCGCTGATGATCCGCCTCAAGGGCAAGCCCCTGAACAAAGGCGCGACCATTGCCCAGGTGGTGCTCAACTTCGATGCCGAAAGCAAAAGCCTGAAAAAGCCGATGTATGACGACGCCAGTAAAACCCTGACGTTGTCTTACCCCTTGGCCCAGTACCGGGTGATTGTCGACCTGCTGCGCAATGACACGGTGTATGTGCAGTTCCTCAGTTATGCCAACGGGCATATCTGGGCGGACCTGCATACCGGTGCCGTTCGCGCGAAGTAATTGAGCCGAATGCAGTCAATGTGGGAGCTGGCTTGCCTGCGATGGCGGCGGGTCAGTTGGCCCAACTGTCACTGATGCACCGCCATCGCAGGCAAGCCAGCTCCCACATAAGTGTTTGGTTGTTTTCGAAGGTGGTGTCTGGCAGGTAGACTTCCTTTCCCGTGTAAATGTCTGCAGGCTGGAGTCGGTAATGCGTAAAGATAAGAAACAGGTGATTGGCGACGAGATCGGCGACGATCAAATCAAGTTGTTCCTGGACTTCGAGCCGGTTGATGCGACTTCACCGTCCCTGCACAAACTGATCAAGGCCTACCGTGGCTTGCGTATCGACGACTTCGAGCGGTTCCTGGGGTTCTTCAAGGAAGCCGGCCTGGACCTGGATGGCGAGGATGAGCATGGCCAGACCTTCGTCGAGCTGATCAAGGATCAGCGCCATGCGGACGAGTACATCGAGCTGATCGAAAACGCTCGCGGCTGATTATCCTGACCATAAAAAAACGCCCCGAGGGGCGTTTTTTTTATGCAGCCAGGCCTCAAGCGTAGCTTTCGGCCTCGTTGCTTTGCTCCACCAGCTCAAGGCTGATGTTGTTCTGCGTGTTGATCTTGCGGTACAGCTCGGCATCCGTCTCCAGCACCTTCTCGCGCGCCGGGAAGATCTCGTGCAGTTTGGCGGCCCACTCGCCGGCAGCCTTGGCCGGGAAGCAGCGCTCGATCAGTTCCAGCATGATCGAAACGGTCACCGAAGCACCTGGGGACGCGCCCAGCAGGGCTGCCAGCGAGCCGTCTTTGGCCGCGACCAGCTCAGTGCCGAATTGCAGCACGCCGCCTTTTTTCGGGTCTTTCTTGATGATCTGCACGCGTTGGCCGGCCACTTCCAGGCGCCAGTCTTCGGCTTTCGCTTCAGGGTAGAAGCGACGCAGGGATTCCAGGCGCTGTTCCATGGACTGGCGCACTTCGCTGACCAGGTACTTGGTCAGGTCCATGTTGTCGCGGGCCACGGCCAGCATCGGGCCGATGTTGCCGGCGCGGATCGACATCGGCAGGTCGAGGAACGAGCCGTGCTTGAGGAACTTGGTGGTGAAGCCGGCGTATGGCCCGAACAGCAGGGATTTCTTGCCATCCACCACGCGGGTGTCCAGGTGCGGCACGGACATCGGTGGCGAACCCACGGCAGCCTGGCTGTAGACCTTGGCCTGGTGGTGCTTGACCACTTCCGGGTTGTCGCAACGCAGCCACTGGCCGCTGACCGGGAAGCCGCCGAAACCCTTGCTTTCCTCGATGCCCGACGCTTGCAGCAGCGGCAGGGCCGCGCCACCGGCGCCGAGGAACACGAACTTGGCGTCCACTTCACGGCTGTTGCCGCTGTTGACGTCCTTGATGCTCACGGTCCAGCCCGCGCCATTGCGCTTGAGGCCGGTGACGCGCTTGCTGTACTTGACCTGAGCATCCGGCGCGCTGGTCAGGTGCGAGAGCAATTGGTTGGTCAGGGCGCCGAAATTGACGTCGGTGCCGTTCATGACGCGGGTGGCAGCGATTTTTTCGTCAAGCGGGCGGCCCGGCATCATCAGTGGCATCCACTCGGCCATCTCGTTGCGGTCTTCGGTGTAGTGCATGTCCGAGAACGCGTGGTGCTGGCTGAGGGTTTCAAAGCGCTTCTTGAGGAACGCCACGCCTTTGTCGCCCTGCACGAAGCTCAGGTGCGGCACCGGGCTGATAAAGGACTTGGACGAGCCGAAGGTGCCCTTTTTGGTCAGGTACGCCCAGAATTGTTTCGACACCTCGAACTGGGTGTTGATATGCACGGCTTTCTTGATGTCGATGGAGCCATCGGCGGCCTGCGGTGTGTAGTTCAGCTCACACAGCCCGGCGTGGCCGGTGCCGGCGTTGTTCCACGGGTTGGAACTCTCCGCGGCACCCGAATCCATCAGCTCAACGACTTCCAGCTTGAGGCCGGGGTCGAGCTCCTTGAGCAATACGGCCAGGGTGGCACTCATGATGCCGGCCCCTACCAGTACTACGTCGACTGCTTCGTTATGCGCCATTTAACGCGTCTCCAAAATCTGCAGCACCAAATTGACGGCATGGCTGCCAGGAGTGACGGGGCGGTTCACGTGTTGCCCCAGGTTACCCATGGCCAGGATCGCCATGTCCGTTTCGCAATTCTTTGCAACTTCAGCACACGCTTCCTGCCGGTCTAATCTGCCTATGAACGCATTCATGGGCGCCTGTGGCAATTCGACTTATGGTCAAAACGTGCGATTCGTGCAATCAATCCGTAGCGGACAGGCTCAAGCTCCGGTGTTTGAGGAGTAGTCGGTCCTGTGTGGTTGGGCTGTTCCAGACGCTGATGGTGCTTGTACAAACGCCAAACTATTCATTTGCTCGCCACACTCTTGTGAAGTTGTGAAAACCCGTTTTTTCACGCTCTTTTGAAGACGTGAACCTCAAAAAAGGGCTGCCCCAGCCTGGCACCTGGCCCGAAATCACTGCCGGCAAGCGGCAAAACGGGCAAACAACTCAAGTGGCCGAGCGCAATGGCAGCTCTGGCAGATTCGGCAAAGACGGGAGGTTTGCAAAGAAAACAGCAAGCACGCCAGCTTCACTCGATCTGTGTGGGCGGCTCTCTGTGGGCGATCTGGGGGTTAATACCGAGGCATTAACGATGCTGCGAGGCCCGATCAGGAGACGTCCTTATAATCGGGGGGAGATTGTAGCGAAGAACGCCAAGGAAATGGGCGTGTTTTATGACTTTTATTAGCGATTCGGTCAGGCGGCCAACGGCTGGTGGCGCAGCGACCTTGCCGGGCGTGGGCTTACCCGTGCACTGGCCGGCAGTGGGTGGTGCATCCAGCTCAGGCGGATTTCTTCGATTTCCACCCAGCCTTCGCCGACGGGAGGCTGGCAGCACTCCTTGAAGGCCTGGCAGCGGCCTTGCGCATCGAGCCGGGCGAATTGGCGAAGGGCCGGCTTGCGGGTAAACAGCGACCAGAAAAAATGCATGGCGATAACCTCCTGAGATTGGGTCAAGCATGCCTGCCCGGGATGACGAGCCCATGTAAAGGCTGTGACATCTGGGTGACATCGAACCGCTTGCGAGGCAACAGGTCCCAGGTTGTAACTGACGCTAGTTCCGTGCAGTGGCGCCCCGCTATACTGCCGGCCTGTCGGTACCTGATTTCTGGAGAGAAGAGCATGTTGCAACGTCTGTTGTTCGGTTTGATCACTGTGACCAGCTTGACCCTGGTTGGCTGCGCCAACAGCCCGCAACAACTCACGCCTGAGCCGAAAATTACCACGCAGCTGGCCCCGGTCGGCCATGGTCAGCCGGTGTCGGTACGGGTGGTGGATGGTCGTCCGTCGCCAACATTGGGGTCGCGTGGTGGCCTTTACCCTGAAACCGCGCTGGTCTCGGTCAACGCTCAGGACGTACTGCCCAAGCTGCAGGCCCAGGCTGAAGCCGCCGTGCGTCTGCTGGGCTTTACCCCGGCCAACTCGCCGGGCGCGCCTCAGTTGACCATCACCCTGGCGGAGCTGAAGTACCAGTCGCCCAAAGACGGCCTGTACGTGACTGAAGCTTCGATTGGCGCGACGTTCAAGTCCGACGTCAGCGCCGGCACGCGTCGCTACAGCGGCCGCTACGGTGCGTCGCTCAACCAGCGCTTCGGCATGTCGCCGAACCAGGAAACCAATACCAAGCTGGTCAGCGATGTGCTGAGTGACGCATTGACCCGCCTGTTCAAAGACCCAAGCATCGGTTCGTTGCTCAGTTCGCAATAACCGGTAACAAGAGCAGCCGGGCTCAGCGATGAGCCTGGCTTTTTTTCGTCTTTAGTTTCATGCGGCACTGTCGATACAGAAGTCCAGCATGCTGACCCCCGTCAACAGATCGGCCTCCGGCAAGTCCGCATGCTGGTGCCCGCCAAGGGCGCAGTACACCAGCCAGTGGCGGTCCTGGACGTTGAAGGCCAGGCCGCCGATCAGCGCCTCTTGCTCATCGCTGGGGGCAATCAGATACAGCCGATCCTGGTTGTGCGCGTGCAGCATGACAAGCTCCCGAACGTTCGAAGGGCAACAGAATGGCCTGTTAAGGTGACGTTCAGGTGACGCGGTAAATTACTGGATACATTAGCCGTTCATGGGGGAAGGAACGTTTAAGGCGCCGGAGGCCACTATCGTCCAGGCTTGTAGCTGGGTGATACCAAGACACTGCTTTCTTGAGGTTTACGATGGCGTTGCCCGCACTGTTGATCAATCTGTTGGCTTTATCGGTGGCTTGCCCAGGTGCGGCGCTGCTGTTTATCACGCGCTTGCGCGAACAGCGCGCAATGGCCGCGCTCGCCGCACAAAGTGAAGAGCGCGCCATCGACCAGCCGATGCTGTTTCTGGATGTGCGCACCGAACGGGCGCACCGCGTGGCGTACCGCATCGGTTTCGCCTGCCTTGGGTTGGCGCTGGCCATTTCCTGGCTCAGCACCCACTTGTAAAAACACCGTAGAACAAATTGTGGGCGCGGGCTTGCTCGCGAATGTGTAATGTCAGCCGACGTATCCATCAACTGACAATCTGCCTTCGCGAGCAAGCCCGCTCCCACATTTTGACCATTGGTTACAACGGAATTCCGGCCTTGACCCGGTACTGATTGCGCACCGGCGTTGCATATTGCACCACCAGGAACGGTCGGTGCTCAGCCGGGCATTCCTGCAGGCGCCGCTCCCATTCCGCTTTCGCCTTGGCCAGCTCATCGGCCGGGAACACCTCGGCCGCCGTCGGCACCTGCAATTGCGGGTCGGCGTCGGCCCACTGCGCGTAGGCCAGGTAATGCACCGGGAACAACCGGTAGCCGCCGAGAATCTGCCGGTCCATTTCCACCGCCAGCAGCTTGGTGTCTTCGAAGCGTTCGGTGATCGGCGCTGCGAAGTTGATGTGCACCCGGCCCTTGTAGCCGGTGATGCCCAAGGCAATGCTCACGTCATCTTCGCCCGGCGCCTTGGCGTAGGTGCCGGTGGTGGCGCGGATATACAGCTCGCGCGCTTTGGCCGTATCGCACGGGTCGTACTCGTAGCTGATCGACACCGGCGTAAGGTTCAGCGACTGGATCACCTCGGCGAACGGCTCGTCCTTGCGGCTGACGTGGAACATCTTGAGGATCGCCGACTCGGTGCGGTCGTCCCCATTCTTGGCGCGACCTTCAGCCTGGGCGATCCAGATGGACTGGCAATCGTTGCGGATCGAATGGTTGATGTACGCCGACAGCAGGTTGAATGCCGCCATCTTTTCCTTTCGCCCGGTGATCGAGCGGTGCACGATGAAGCTCTTGTTCAGGCGCATCAGGTCACTGACAAACGGCTTTTGCAGCAGGTTGTCACCAATGGCGATGCGCGGCGTCGGCAGGCCGGCGTGGTACACGGCGTAGTTGACGAAGGCCGGGTCCATCACGATATCGCGGTGGTTGGCCAGGAACAGGTAGGCGGTGCCGGACTTGAGCTGCTCTACGCCGGTGTAGGTCACGCCGTCGGTCGCCCGGTCAATGGTGTGGTCGACGTAATACTCGACTTTGTCCTGCAGCGTGGCCACGGTGGTGACGCCGGCGAATTCACGGCGCAGTTTGCGGGCGATCATCGGCTTGAGCAGCCAGCCCAGGGCGCCGGCAAAGCGCGGGAAGCGGAAGTGGGTCAGGATGTCCAGAAAGGCCTTGTCACTGAACAGCCGTGCCAGCACTGCCGGGACTTCGCTGTCGTTGTAAGGTCGGATGGTATCGAATTCGCCCATCATGCTCTCTTGTTAGAAACGGCTAGGGTAAGTAAAGGAAATGCCAGGGGCGGCCAAAGTAATGGACTCGGCCGAACGATAACCCTGTAAATAGACCGGCGATTATACGCACAAGTCACCTTGGAGGCTGCGATGCTGGAAAACGCGACGTACGATTGTCCTTATTGTGGTGAAGCGGTCGAGACAACGGTGGATTTGTCCGGTGGGGATCAGAATTATATAGAGGACTGTCAGGTGTGTTGCCGACCGATCACTTTTCATCTGCAGGTCCACGGTGATGAGTGGATGCTGGAAACCCGCAGCGAAAATGAATAACAGGTGCGCCGATGCAGCGAATCTATGAACCTGAAAACTTGATGGAAGGCGAGTTGCTGCAGCAGATGCTTGCCAGCGAGGGCATCAAGGCGCACCTGGTGGGGCGTCATTTGCTCGGCGGCACCGGTGAGCTGCCGATATTCGGCCTGTTGGGGCTGGAAGTCGACAACGACCAGGCCGCGCATGCCCGTGCGCTGATCACTGCCTACAATGGTGCGCAGCCGTTGCCCGGCGATGAACCCGACAGCTTCCCCGACGTGCTGGTCTGTTAGGCTGTCGGTCGGTTTACCCAAGAGTCGTGTTGCCCCATGTGTGGACGTTATGCCCTGTTTCGCTGGAACCCCACCTTTGCTGCCTTGCCGGGCTTTCCGGCCGACCAGCAGGCCCAGTGGAACATCTCCCCGAATGATTCGGTGCTGATCCAGCGCCAGAGCGCGGGCCAGCGCACCCT
>NZ_JBAWDE010000310.1:0-47095 GCF_049590575.1 Pseudomonas sp. | reverse complement strand
TTCGCGAGCAAGCCCGCTCCCACATTGAAAACTGCTTTGGTTCGGAAATACGCTTACAACGCTTTCTCGAAAATCTTCGAATTACGCTGATAGTTGTACAGCGACGCGCGTGCCGACGGCAGCCGGTCCACGCTGCTGGGCACAAAGCCGCGCTCACGGAACCAGTGGGCGGTGCGCGTGGTAAGCACAAACAAGGTCTTCAAACCCTGCGCCCGGGCGCGGGTCTGGATGCGCTCCAACAGTACATCACCGCGTGCGCCGTGGCGGTATTCCGGGTTCACCGCCAGGCACGCCAGCTCACCCGCGTCCGAATCGGCGATCTGATACAGCGCCGCGCAGGCGATGATCATGCCTTCGCGCTCGACCACGCTGAACTGCTCGATTTCACGCTCCAGCACCTCGCGCGAACGGCGCACCAGGATGCCCTGCTCTTCCAGCGGGCTGATCAAATCCAGCAAGCCGCCGACGTCTTCAATCGCCGCCTCGCGCACCAGCTCGAATTGCTCCTGGGCGACCAGCGTACCGCCGCCGTCCCGGGTGAACAGTTCGGTGAGCAAGGCGCCGTCTTCCGCGTAGCTGACAATATGGCTGCGCCCCACTCCACCCCGGCAAGCCTCGGCCGCGGCGTCGAGCAGTTCGGCCTGGTAGTTGCTGCTGCCCAGGCGTTGCAGATGCGCCGGCACTTGCTGCGGGCGCAGCTCGCGCACCAGCCGGCCATTTTCGTCGATCAGGCCGAGGTCGGCGCCGAACAGCAGCAACTTATCCGCGCCCAAGTCGATGGCGGCGCGGGTCGCGACGTCCTCGCAGGCCAGGTTGAAAATCTCACCGGTGGGCGAATAGCCCAACGGCGACAACAGCACGATGGAGCGCTCATCCAGCAGGCGATTGATGCCCTTGCGGTCAACCCGACGCACTTCGCCGGTGTGGTGGTAATCCACGCCTTCCAGCACGCCGATGGGCCGCGCGGTCACCAGGTTGCCGCTGGCCACGCGCAGGCGCGAGCCCTGCATCGGCGACGAAGCCATGTCCATCGACAAGCGCGCTTCGATGGCAATACGCAGATGGCCGACCGCGTCGATCACACACTCCAGCGTCGCGGCATCAGTGATGCGCAAACCTTCGTGGTAAGCCGGGGTCAGGCCACGCGCTTCAAGGCGCGCTTCGATCTGTGGGCGCGAACCGTGCACCAGCACCAGCCGCACGCCCAGGCTGTGGAGCAGCACCAGGTCGTGGACGATATTGCCGAAGTTCGGATGGTCCACACCATCGCCGGGCAGCATGACCACAAAGGTGCAGTCGCGGTGAGCGTTGATGTAGGGCGAAGCGTGACGAAGCCAATTGACGTATTCGGGCATAACACCTGGGCCTGTAATAAAAAGCAGCCGAAAAAGGATGAATCGTGAAAACGCACAGCGGGCTGATGGTTATCGTCGGAACAGGCTTGGCGACACGCTCGCTCTCCTTATGTACGAATGGACGGGGGTTAATTTATGCAGGTTTCAGGCAGTAATGCTCAATCAATTCCCGCAATAGACGCACTGTAGGCGTCAAGCGTGACATTTCGAGGTACTCGCCCGGCTGGTGGGCGCAGGCGATATCACCAGGGCCCAGCACCAGGGTTTCACAGCCGAGGCGCTGAAGATAAGGCGCTTCGGTGCCGAACGCTACTGCTTCGGCACGATGGCCGGTCAATCGTTCCGCCACGCGTACCAACTCGGTGTCTTCGGCCTGTTCGAACGGCGGCACCTCGGGGAATAACGGCGCGTAATCGATCTTCACCTGATGGCGTTCTGCCAAGGGTTCGAGCTTCTGCCGGATGGCGGCGCGCAATACCTCTGGGTCCATGCCCGGCAAGGGCCGCAGGTCGAACTCCAGGGAGCATTGGCCGCAGATGCGGTTGGGGTTGTCGCCGCCGTGAATACAGCCGAAGTTCATGGTCGGTTGCGGCACACTGAATTGCGCGTTGCGGTATTCACGCTGCCAGGCCAGGCGCAGGCCGCGCAGCTCGCCGATGGCATCGTGCATGGCTTCAAGGGCGCTGTGGCCCAGGCTGGGGTCCGACGAATGGCCGCTGCGGCCGAGAATGTCGATGCGTTCCATCATCACGCCTTTGTGCAAGCGGATCGGCTTGAGACCGGTCGGCTCGCCGATCACCGCCGCGCGGCCCAGCGGGCGGCCCGCCTCAGCCAGCGCGCGGGCGCCGGACATCGAGCTTTCCTCATCGCAAGTGGCGAGGATCAGCAACGGCTGCTTGAACGGCTGATCCAGCAACGGCAACACGGCTTCAATCGCCAGGGCGAAAAAACCCTTCATGTCGCAGCTGCCCAGTCCTACCCAGCGGCCGTCGACTTCCGTCAGCTTGAGCGGATCGGTCTTCCACAACGCGGCGTCATACGGAACGGTATCGCTATGGCCGGCCAACACCAGGCCACCGGGGCCACTGCCGAAGCTGGCCAGCAGGTTGAACTTGCCGGGGCTGACTGGCTGGATGTCGATGGCAAACCCCAAGTCGCCCAGCCAACCGGCGAGCAGGTCGATCACCGGGCGGTTGGTCTGGTCGAGAGACGCTTGGGTGCAACTGACCGAAGGCGCGGCAATCAGCGCGGCGAACTGCTCTTTCATGGACGGTAACGGCATGCGCGGTCTCTCAACTTCCCGGATGAGCCCCACTATAGAGCCATCTGCACGACACAATAAACCGTTGCGGCGCGTTGCCGGGCTCAGTCCTGTACACTGCACGGCCTTGGCAGCCACTCTTTTCCCCGGCTGCGCTCCCGATCCTGGATTTTCCGGCCATGCAGAAAGAAACCGAAATCAAGCTCCGCGTCAGCCGCGAAACACTCGCCGCGCTGCGTGAGCACCCGTTACTGAAAAAACGCAACAAAAGTGGCTGGGAACGCCGTGAGTTGATGAACCAGTATTTCGACACCCCTGAACGCGATCTGGCCCAGGCCAAGGTTGCGCTGCGCCTGCGCAAGGACGGTGACGACGTGATCCAGACCCTCAAGACCCGCGGCCAAAGCGTCGCCGGCTTGTCGGAACGCAAC
This sequence comes from Pseudomonas sp., assembly GCF_049590575.1. Taxonomy (GTDB): domain Bacteria; phylum Pseudomonadota; class Gammaproteobacteria; order Pseudomonadales; family Pseudomonadaceae; genus Aquipseudomonas. The sequence goes on along the minus strand of NZ_JBAWDE010000310.1, from coordinate 44,048 downwards.
GAGTACAACTGGGACCTGCCCAAAGCCAAGCTCGATGTGAAGAAACTCGACGGCGATTGCTGGCCCGAGCAACTGGCCGAGCTGGACAAAAAGACCCTCAAGCCGATCTTCACCACCGACTTCGTGCGCGAGCGCGCCGAAATCGCCTGGGGCCGTGGCAAGGCCAAGGTAGTGATCGAAGCCGCCCTGGACCTGGGCCATGTGGTGGTCGGCAAGCAGAAAGAAGAAATCTGCGAGCTGGAACTGGAACTGCGCGAAGGTGAGCCGGCCGCCCTGCTGGAGCTCGCCGCCGAACTGGCCGCCACCCTGGCGCTGATGCCGTGTGACATCAGCAAGGCCGAGCGCGGCTACCGCCTGTACGACGCCAGCAGCTACTCCCTGAGCCTGCCGGCGCCGCAGATCCACGCCGAAATGCCGCTGGACGACGCTTTCGCCGCAATCATGTGGCACCTGCTCGGCAGCAGCCAGCGTCTGGCCGAGCAATACCGCTTCAATGGCCACTGGCGCCTGCTGAAGGACTGGGTCGATAACCTCGGCGAACTGCGTGCCCTGATCGGCAGCCTCGGCCAGGCCGCACCGCGCCAATCCACCAGTGAGCTGCGCAGCAGTCTCGACGCGCTGCTGGAAGACTGGCGCCCGCTGGTCCAAGCCGGTGACGACGATGAAGACATCCGCAAAGCCGCACCGGAGCAGTTCGTTGAAGAACTGGAAGACGTGCGCTGGGGCCTGTTCTCACTGAACACCTCGCGCTGGCTGCTGGCCCGCACCTGGACTGCCGACCGCAACGTGCGTGGCAACCGCCAGGGCGCCGCGCAAATCACCAACTGGCTGCCGCGCCTGCTGGCCGACGATGCCGTTGCCCTGCAACTGCCGCGCTACCAGCAGCAACCGGAAGACCTGGCCGAGCAACTGCCGCGCATCGAACGCATCCAGGCCTGGCTGCACCATGCGCGTCAGGTGGTTGACATCCCGGAGCTGGACCGCCTGTACGGCGAGCTGAACAAATTGGTGCAACTGGCCAACCAGCCGATCACCGACGAGTCGCTGGATGCACGTATGCACCAGGCGATTGCGGTGTATCAGAACCGTGCGTGGAAGACCCTGCTGCGTCTGTAATACCAGGCAACTCGGTCAAATGTGCGGGCTTGCTCGCTGGATCAGTCGACTTCTCAGTGGCTGACCCGGCGCTTTCGCGAGCAAGCCCGCTCCCACAGGTCTAGCGCTAAATTGGCAGGCTGGTTGTCGACTTGATCTCGGATAACGCCACGATCGAATTGACCTCCTGAATCCCCGGCACCATCGACAATTTCTCGAAGAAAAACCGCTCGTACGCCTCAATGTCCGAGGTGACGATGCGCAGCAGAAAATCCACCGACCCCATCAGCACATAACACTCCAACACTTCCGGAAACCCGCGAATCGCTTCAGTGAACTCCGTGAAGTTGGAGCGGCCGTGGGCGTTGAGTTTGATTTCGGCGAAAATCTGCGTGTTAAGGCCGATTTTCTTGCGGTCCAGTAAGGTCACCTGGCCGCGAATCACCCCTTCCTCCTTGAGCCGCTGGATGCGCCGCCAGCACGGCGACTGGGACAGGCCCACTTGCTCGGCGATCTGTGCGCTTGACAGCGAAGCGTCCTCTTGCAGCAAGGCCAGGATGCGGCGGTCGTAGGCGTCCAACTCGCTGTGCATAAAATTACCTTTTTTGATACTTATCTTGAATTGAATGAGTTTATTAAGCGTCATTAACGCTCATCTTAGATAAGAAATCTCCCACAGCGCATGTAAAAATTTTCCCAGTCGAATCTGGAGAATCAGCATGCACGCCGTCGAAACTACCTACCCCGCCACCCGCATCGACGCATGGGCTGTCACCAGCGCTCACTGCCAGGCGCACTACCAGATCGTCGCCGAGGCCGAGCCGGATGTGCTGTGTCGGGTGCTCAACTACTTCGCGCTGCAGTTCCTCACACCCAGGCAGGTCATGGTCAATCGGGAGGAAGACCTGCTTTACATCGATATCGTGATGGATAGCCTGAGCTGGCACCGCGCTCAAGTGATCGCTGAAAAGATTCGAAACCTGATCAGCGTGTGCGCGCTGGAAGTGCGTCCGGCTGATGTGCAGGGGCTTGCAACGCCGGCAGCGGCGGCTCGGTAAAAGCCTGCAATACACGCTGGGAGGCGGACACTCAGGGCCTGACTAGTCTGGGGGTTACCTCCGAAGCCGCCCAGGAAATCTGCATGCACGTTGATCAACCACTGGAACTGCAGCAGCTGTTGCCGACGCTGGTCGATGAACGACTGATCACACCCGAGGCCGCGCAGCGCTTGGCGAGCCTGCCGGCCTACCCCGCACGGCACCCATTGGAGTGCATCGCCAACGAAGGCCCCAGCCTCGAAACCTTGACCCAATGGCTGGCCACGCAGGCACGGCAACCCTACCTGCGGATCGACCCGCTGAAGATTGACGCCGCCGCGCTTGTGCCGTTGATGTCCTACGCGTTTGCCCAACGCCACGCCATCCTTGCGGTCGCCGTGGATGCGCAGACCGTCACCATCGCCAGTGCCCAGCCCTACGTCGCCGGTTGGGAAGCCGGGCTTGCACAGGTGCTCAAACGCTCGATCACACGTGTGGTTGCCAACCCACAGGACATAACGCGTTATATCGGCGAGTTCTATCGGTTGGCGAAGTCCGTCAGCGGCGCAGATCAAAAGGCGGCGATACCCAGCACTGCTGAACTGCTCAACCTCGGTGCCAGCGACCAGGAGCCGGATGCCAATGACGCGCATATCGTGAATATCGTCGATTGGCTGCTGCAGTACGCGTTCAGCCAACGGGCCAGTGATATCCATGTGGAACCGTGCCGTGAGCAGGGCCGTGTACGTTTTCGAATCGATGGCTTGCTGCACGACGTTTACCAGTTTCCACCGCAGGTCACGATGGCGGTCGTCAGCCGCCTGAAAAGCCTGGGCCGCATGAACGTGGCGGAAAAACGCAAACCCCAGGACGGACGGGTCAAGACCAAAAGCCCGGCAGGTGCGGAAGTTGAGCTGCGCCTTTCAACCCTGCCAACGGCGTTTGGCGAAAAACTGGTGATGCGGATTTTCGACCCGCAGGTGCTGCTCAAGGACTTTGACCAGTTGGGCTTGTCCAGCGAAGACCAGCAGCGTTGGCAGGCCATGACCCGCCAAACCAGCGGCATCATCCTGGTCACCGGGCCGACCGGCTCGGGCAAGACCAGCACGCTCTACACCACGCTCAAGCAACTGGCGACCCGGGAGGTCAACCTGTGCACGGTGGAAGACCCGATCGAAATGGTCGAGCCTTCTTTCAACCAGATGCAGGTGCAGCACAATATCGACCTGACCTTTGCCGGCGGCATCCGCGCCCTGCTGCGTCAGGACCCGGACATCATCATGATCGGCGAGATTCGTGACCAGGAAACCGCAGACATGGCGATTCAGGCTGCGTTAACCGGGCACCTGGTGCTCTCGACCCTGCATACCAACGACGCGCCGGGAGCCATCAGCCGCCTGCAGGAATTGGGCATTGCGCATTATTTGATCAAGGCCACATTGCTGGGCGTGATGGCGCAGCGCCTGGTGCGGCTGTTGTGCCCGCATTGCAAACGCGCACTGGGGGAAACCCACGAGGCCATCGGGTGCGTTGAATGCCGAAACAGCGGTTACCGGGGGCGTGCCGGGGTCTACGAGATCATGGTGTTGAACGACGATCTCAAGGCATTGATCACGCCGGGCGCCGATGTGCAGGCCCTGCGCCAGGCGGCTATCGCCCAGGGTATGTGCAGCCTGCGCATGGCGGGCCTGCAAAAGGTCAAGGCAGGGCTGACCACACTGGGCGAAATATTGCGGGTTACCCCTGGGGATTCGGTAACAAATCCTTTTAGTGTTGCGCAGTGAATCCGTCCTTATCGGTGACAACCCCGTTACAATCGGGCCAATGTCTTTTCACTGACACCATCAGATAAGGAATCGCTATGCAGATCGGAACCGTACTGCTTCTTTTCGTGGGCCTGGCCATCGCCATCCTCTTCATGGGCTTCAAGGTGGTGCCCCAAGGCTACCAGTGGACAGTCGAGCGCTTTGGCCGCTACACCAACACCCTCAAGCCTGGCCTGAACATCATTATCCCGGTGATGGACCGCATCGGTCGCAAGATCAACGTGATGGAAAGCGTGCTGGATATCCCGCCACAGGAAGTAATCACCGCCGACAACGCTACCGTGCAGATCGACGCCGTGTGCTTCTTCCAGGTGGTGAATACCGCCCAGGCTGCCTATGAGGTCAACAACCTCGAACACGCTATTCGCAACTTGCTGCAAACCAATATCCGTACCGTGCTTGGCTCCATGGAGCTGGACGCCATGCTCAGCCAGCGTGACGGCATCAACGAAAAACTCCTGAAAACAGTGGATGAAGCCACGGCGCCTTGGGGCATCAAGATCACCCGTATCGAAATCAAGGACATCAGCCCGCCCGCCGACCTGATGGCTGCCATGTCGGGCCAAATGAAAGCCGAGCGGATCAAGCGCGCGCAAATCCTTGAAGCCGAAGGCCTGCGGGCGTCGGCGATCCTGACGGCAGAAGGCAAGAAGCAAGCGCAGATCCTTGAAGCCGAGGGTAGCCGCCAGGCGGCTTTTCTCGAGTCCGAAGCCCGCGAACGTCAGGCCGAAGCAGAGGCCCGCGCCACTCAGGTAGTATCGGAAGCGATCGCCTCGGGCAACGTGCAGGCGGTCAACTACTTCGTCGCGCAAAAATATATCGACGCGCTGGGCAAGCTGGCGTCGGCCAACAACAGCAAGGTCATCCTGATGCCGCTGGAAGCCAGCCAGGTGATCGGTGCGGTTGGAGGTATCGGCGAGATCGTCAAGGCAACGTTCGACAGCAAAAAAGGCTGAGGCCATCGCCATGTGGGATTTCTTGCTGAATTTGTCATTCTGGGATTGGTTGGCGCTGGGCACAGTGCTGTTGATACTTGAGGTGTTCGGCGCCGGTGGTTACCTGCTGTGGATGGGTATCGCGGCGGCGGCGGTGGGTGTGATCAAGTTTCTGGTTCCACCGCTGGGACTGGAATGGCAACTGCTGTTGTTTGCCGTGTTATCGATACTGACGGCGGTGTATTGGTGGAAACGCCAACGCAGCAGTGCCAAAGCCAGTGACCAACCAGGCCTGAACGAGCGTGGCTCGGAGCTGATCGGCCGTACCTTCGTGGTGCATCAGGCCATCGTGGATGGCCGAGGCAAGGTGAAGGTGGGTGATGGCGTGTGGATGGTCACTGGCCCAGACTGCGCAGTAGGCCGTCAGGTAAGGGTAATTGGGCAGGTAGGCGTAATCCTAAACGTCGAAACGGTTTAGCCAGTGGGGAACTTGGCTGGGCTAACTACAATCATAAAGTACAGATAACCCACCCGGAGTCACCCATCATGCGTCTCAAATATGCTGTCGCAACCCTTGCTGTGCTTTCCCTCCCTGTCGGTTCAGCCATGGCCGACAGCTTCTGGCGCAATGTCATCTCGTCGGGCGCCACTACCGGCTCGACCTACCTGACCTTCAAGGACCACAAGCTGGTGGTCGCCGCACAAGATGACGCCGGCAGCTTTGTTGCCAGCGACGGCGGTATCCGCGGCCCGTACCTGGAAGCCGCAATGCAGAAAGTGCGTGCCGACAACCCTGGCCTGCAGGCCACGGATATGGAGCTGGCCAACGCCATCCTGGCGAAAAACGCCATTGCCTCCGAGTAAAACGGCCTGATAAAAAACCGCTCTTAGGAGCGGTTTTTTTTGCTGTTTTCCTACAGTTCAGGCTCAAGAATTAAACATTCAACAGGAAAAGTCCTCTCGATCGCTTCGCCCGCCTCGCAACAAGCTAGCGATTCCTTTTTCCAAGCGAATCGAAACAATGCGAAAACTTTCTACTCTCCTGCTTCTCGCTGCTATCGCGACACCTTATGCACAGGCAGAAGGCTGGTACGGGTCGGCCAAGCTCAACAGCGCCCGCCAGAATCTCTCCAGTTCGCTATTGACCAGCCCGCGTGTCACCCATCGGATCGAAGCGCCTGATAGCGCCAAAGCATTCACCGGCTCATTTGCTGTCGGTTATGCCTTTGCCGATGGCTGGCGCCTGGAAGGGGAATACACCACAAAAAACAGCTCTACGTTCGACTCTTACTGGTCACCCTTCAATGCCAACGTCAACCGCATGGAAGTCGACAGCCAGCGCTTGATGCTCAACGGTTATAAAAACATCCCGATCAATGATTGGCTGTCGTTCTACGGCATGGCTGGCGTGGGTGTGGCACAAATCGATGCCGAGGGATATCAGAGCAATAACACCCGCCGCTTCGCCAACAACCGCCAAAACAATTTCACTTACAGCGTGGGCCTGGGCCTGGAGGCCAAGGTCAGCGAAAAGATTACGGTGGGCGCCGGCTGGCGTTACGTGGATATGGGCGATATCGAAACCGGCTACAACACTTTTGTGAACCGCATAAACGCGCGCGATGAGCAGCTCAAAGGCAAGCTGAAAGAGCAGAATGTATTCCTTGAGGCCCGCTTGGCCTTCTGACACCGAAAAAATGCCGCTGAAAAAGCGGCATTTTTTTGCGTGTAACGCGACGATTCATTCACGCATGACAGGCTATATTCAGTCGACCCGTGCAACCATGCCGGTACTGATACCCCGCTTACTCATCGTCAATTTGAAACGGATGCCTTCGTCGTTATGAGCCAACAGCCCTTTCTGCCGTTTTCCAAACCTACCATTGATGAAGCCACCATTTCGGCGGTCGGCGATGTACTCCGCTCGGGCTGGATCACCAGCGGGCCGAAAGTGCAGGCGTTCGAGGCACAGTTATCGGAGTACTTCGGCGGACGGCCGGTGCGCACGTTCAACTCGGGCACCTGCACCATGGAGATTGCCTTGCGCATAGCGGGTATCGGGCCGGGCGATGAAGTGATCACTACGCCGATTTCCTGGGTCGCCACGGCCAATGTGATTATGGAAGTAGGCGCCACGCCGGTGTTCGCCGACATCGACCCGGTCACGCGCAATATCGACCTGGCCCAGGTGGAAGCCGCAATCACCCCGCGTACCAAGGCGATCATTCCGGTATACCTGGCCGGTTTGCCCCTGGACATGCCGATGCTGTACGCCCTGGCAAACAAGTACAACTTGCGCATCATCGAAGACGCCGCCCAGGCGCTGGGCTCAAGCTGGGATGGCGAACGCATTGGTGCAACCGGTGATTTCGTGTCGTTCAGCTTCCAGGCCAACAAAAACATCACCTCGTCCGAGGGCGGTTGCCTGGTGTTGAACAATGCCGAAGAGGCGCGCCTGGCAGAAAAGTACCGCCTGCAAGGCGTCACGCGTACCGGCTTCGATGGCCTGGATGTGGATGTGCTGGGGGGTAAATTCAACATGACCGATATCGCCGCCACCATCGGCCTGGGGCAGTTTGCGCATATCGAGACAATCACCGCCCATCGCCAGAATCTGGCACGGCACTACTTCAAGTGCTTCGGCAGTGATTTTGAACAGACATACGGCGCGCAGTTGCCGCCGGCGGACTTCGAAAACAGTAACTGGCACCTGTTCCAGCTGGTGCTGCCGGAGCGCCATGATGGCCTGCCAGCCCGCGCCACGTTCATGGAGCGGATGCAGGCCCACGGTGTTGGCATTGGCTATCACTATCCGCCGATCCACCTGCTGAGCCTTTATCGGGCACAGGGGTTCAAGGAAGGCATGTTTCCGGTGGCGGAGCGTGTTGGGCGTTTGATCGTGTCGTTGCCGATGTTTACGGCGATGACGGAGGCGGATGTAGAGCGGTCGGTGGCAGCCGTCAAGGCAGTACTGAAAGCCAGCTGAATACTCACAACTGACACTGCCAATGTGGCAGCGGGCTTGCTCGCGAATGCGGTCTGTCAGTCACAGAGGTTCTGACTGATCCACCGCATTCGCGAGCAAGCCGCTCCCACAGGGTCCTGCGTTTACTCGCCGATCGCCTTGGCGTAGCCGGCGGCATCCAGCAGTTTTTCCAGGTCAGCCGGGTTGCTTGGCTTGAGCTTGAAGATCCACGCGCCGTACGGGTCGGAATTCAGCAGCTCAGGGCTACCGCTCAGTTCTTCGTTGACTGCAATCACTTCGCCAGCAACTGGCGAGTAGATGTCCGAGGCGGCCTTCACCGATTCAACCACCCCCGCCTGACCTTCAGCGGCAAACGTGGCGCCGACTTCGGCCAATTCAACGAATACCACATCACCCAAAGCTTCCTGAGCATGGTCGGAAATCCCGACGGTCACGGTGCCGTCAGCTTCCAGACGGGCCCATTCGTGACTTTCGGCAAAACGCAGGTCCGCAGGGATATCGCTCATAGTCTGTGTCCTCAAGAAGAAATGTCAGCGGCCATTGGCCTGCCGGAAATAGTTAGATCAAGGTTTTGCCATGGCGCACGAAGGTCGGTCTGACCACTCGAACCGGGTACCACTTGCCGCGGATTTCCACTTCGGCCCGGTCGGCAGTCGCCGTCGGTACACGCGCCAGGGCAATGGATTTGCTCAGCGTAGGAGAGAAACTACCACTGGTGATCTCTCCTTCGCCAACATTGGCGATACGAACCACCTGGTGAGCGCGTAAAACCCCGCGTTCCTCCAGTACCAGCCCGACCAGTTTGTACTGCACACCTGCCGCCAATTCGGCTTCCAGCGCGGCGCGCCCGATAAAATCACGTTCGGCCGGCTCCCAGGCAATGCTCCAAGCCATATTGGCGGCCAGCGGCGAAACAGCCTGGTGAATGTCCTGGCCGTAGAGGTTCATGCCGGCTTCCAGGCGCAGCGTGTCGCGGGCGCCGAGGCCGATGGGTGAAATACCCGCGCCGACCAGATCGTTGAAGAACCCTGGTGCCTGATCAGCCGGCAGCACGATTTCCAGGCCGTCTTCGCCGGTATAGCCGGTGCGGGCGATAAACCAGTCGCCGTCGGCCTGGCCTTCAAAAGGCTTGAGCTGGTGGATCAGCGTGGCGCGCGATTGGGTGACCAATTCGGCGATCTTCTGCCGGGCATGGGGCCCTTGAATGGCCAGCATCGCCAGCTCGGGACGCTCGTGGAGCCGGGCTTGAAAGTTGCCCAGTTGCGCCTGCATCCAGGCCATGTCCTGGTCGCGGGTGGCGGCGTTGACCACCAGGCGGTAACCGGCCTCGGTGCGGTAGACGATCATGTCGTCCACCACGCCGCCCTGCTCGTTGAGCATGGCGCTGTACAGTGCACGGCCGCAGCCATGCAAACGATCGACGTCATTGGCAAGCAGGTGCTGGAGCCAGTCCTTGGCCTGGGGGCCGGTGACATCAATCACGGTCATGTGAGATACATCAAACACCCCGCAGTCGCGTCGCACCTGGTGGTGTTCCTCGACTTGCGAGCCGTAGTGCAGAGGCATATCCCAACCGCCAAAATCGACCATTTTCGCGCCGAGGGCGAGATGCAGGTCATACAGAGGCGTACGCTGTCCCATGGGTTTCTCCTTCCGGGCGTGGCGAAGGTGCGCAGCGTAGCCGTTCGCGTTGAATGCCTTGAATTACAAGGCCTGCAGCCACGCCCAGCGACTCGATCCGAAAGACGGACCGCACCGAATGCCGCGCATTGTAGCCTCAAGCCGTAGGACTGGCACCTAGCCGATTTGACGGGCAGAGCGGCGGATCAGCCCGATCACCGGCAGCAGGCCCACCAACACGAGGGTCAAGGCCGGTAAAGAAGCCCGTGCCCACTCGCCCTCGCTGGTCATTTCAAAAATCCGCACCGCCAGGGTGTCCCAGCCAAACGGGCGCATCAGCAGGGTCGCGGGCATTTCCTTGAGCACGTCGACAAATACCAGCAGCGCCGCGCTCAAGGTGCCGGGCAGCAATAACGGCAGATACACTTTGCAAAACAGTCGTGGACCGCTCACCCCAAGGCTGCGTGCCGCTTCGGGCAGCGACGGGCGGATTCGCGCCAGGCTGTTTTCCAGTGGCCCATAGGCCACCGCGAGGAAACGCACCAGATACGCCAGCACCAGCGCCGACAGGCTGCCCAGCAATAAGGGTTTGCCCGTGCCCCCCAACCAGCCCGACAGGGGCACCACCAGCTCACGGTCCAGGTAGCTGAACGCCAGCATGATCGACACCGCCAGCACCGAGCCGGGCAAGGCGTAGCCGACGTTGGCCAGGCTGACCCCGGAGCGAATCGCGCGGGTCGGTGCCAGGCGGTTGGCGAAGGCCAACAGCAGCGCCACGCTGACGGTAATCAGTGCCGCGATGCCGCCCAGGTAGAGCGTGTGGACGATCAGGCCCGAATAGCGTTCATCCAGGTCAAACCGGCCGCGCTGCCAGAACCAGGCGATCAGCTGCAGCATCGGGATGACAAAGGCGCAGGCGAATACCAAGCCACACCAGGTACTGGCGGCCGCCGCCTTGAACCCGCGCAAGTGATACAGGGCTTTGCCTCGTGGTCGTTCGTTACTGGAGCGGCTGGCCCCGCGAGCGCGCCGTTCGCCGTACAGCACCAACATCACCACCAGCAGTAACAGGCTGGCGAGTTGGGCTGCGCTGGACAGGCTGAAAAAGCCGTACCAGGTCTTGTAGATGGCAGTGGTGAAGGTATCGAAATTGAATACCGAGACCGCGCCGAAATCCGCCAGGGTCTCCATCAACGCCAGGGCCACGCCTGCGCCAATCGCTGGCCGTGCCATGGGCAGGGCCACACGCCAGAATGCCTGCCAGGGCGATTGCCCCAGTACCCGCGCCGCTTCCATCAGACCTTTGCCCTGGGCCAGGAAGGCGCTGCGCGCCAGCAGGTAGACGTAGGGGTAGAACACCAGCACCAACACGATGATCACACCGCTGGTGGAGCGCACCCGTGGCAAGCGCAAGCCGCTGCCGAACCAGTCACGCAGCAGGGTTTGCACCGGGCCTGCGAAGTCCAGCAGGCCGACGAACACGAACGCCAGCACGTAGGCTGGAATCGCGAAGGGCAGCATCAACGCCCAATCCAGCCAGCGCCGGCCGGGGAATTCGCAGAGGCTGGTCAGCCAGGCCAGGCTCACACCCAACAGGGTGACGCCAACGCCGACGCCCAGCACCAGGGTCAGGGTGTTGCCCAGCAGGCGCGGCATCTGGGTTTCCCACAGGTGCGACCAGATTTGCGCGTCGATGCTTTGCCACGACAGCAACAGCACGCTCAGCGGCAGCAGCACCAGGGCGGCGACGGTGAACACCGGCAGGTACCAGCGGCGTTGGGCGGGGTGGGCCAAGGGTTAACTCTCAAAGAATGAAGATGTTGAAAACACCGCCAAACCAAAATGTGGGAGCGGGCTTGCTCGCGAAAGCGGTGTATCAGTCACCTATGTATCGACTGACACAACGCATTCGCGAGCAAACCCGCTCCCACATGTGGAACTGCAGTGCTTTTAGTTCCAGCCAGCGCGATCCATCAGGCGAATCGCCTCGGCCTGACGCTTGCCTGCGACTTCCACCGGCAAGGTATCCGCCACGAACTTGCCCCAGGTCGCCACTTCGGCGGACGGCGGCACCGCCGGGTTGGCCGGGAATTCCTGGTTCACGTCGGCAAAGATCTTCTGCGCTTCAGGTGTAGTCATCCATTCCACCAGCGCCTTGGCTGCCTCGGGATGCGGCGCATGTTTGGTCAGGCCGATGCCCGAAAGGTTCACGTGCACGCCACGGTCGCCCTGGTTCGGCCAGAACAGCTTTACCGCGAGGTCCGGCTTCTGCTTGTGCAGGCGACCGTAGTAGTAAGTGTTGACGATGCCCACGTCGCATTGCCCGGCGTTAATGGCCTCGAGTACCGCGATGTCATCGGAGAACACGTCGGTGGACAGGTTGTTGACCCAGCCCTTGACGATTTCCTCGGTCTTGGCCGCGCCGTGCGTCTCGATCAGCGTGGCGGTCAGCGACTGGTTGTAGACCTTCTTCGCCGTACGCAGGCACAGGCGGCCTTCCCACTGCTTGTCGGCCAGGGCTTCGTACGTGGTGAGGTCACCCGGTTTTACCCGGTCGGTGGAATAGGCGATGGTTCGCGCGCGCAGGCTCAAACCGGTCCAGGCATGGTTGGAAGAGCGGTATTGCAGGGGGATATTCTTGTCGATCACCGCCGAGGTGAACGGCTGCAGGATGCCCATTTGCTCGGCCTGCCACAGGTTGCCGGCATCGACGGTCAGCAGCAGGTCGGCGGTGGCATTTTCGCCCTCTGCCTTGATGCGTTGCATCAGCGGGGCTTCCTTGTCGGTGATGAACTTCACCTGCACGCCGGTTTTCTGGGTGTAGGCGTCGAATACCGGCTTGATCAGCTCGTCGATGCGCGAGGAGTAGACCACCACCTCGTCGGCTGCCTGCACGGTGGTGCTGCCGATCAGGGTGAGTGCCAGGGCAGTCAGGAGGCGCTTGGGTGCCAACATGGGTGCGGTCTCTCATTCGCAAAAAGAGGGCAAATGATAAGGACTCACATTTGGTAACGCTTGGCGGAGGCGTTACCAGATGTTGCACGGCTGGGATTTACGCTGGATGGGCTGGCCTCATCGGGGCAAGCCCCCTCCCACAGGGGGGGCATATTTCAATCAGGGCTTTGCGAGGTCTGGCAGGTCGCCGGTCAGGCCCAGGGCCTGGCGCACAAATACGGCCTTGGCTTCGGGCATCTGGTCGACCAGTTTCAAACCTGCATTACGCAACCAGCGCAATGGCAGTTGGTCGGCCTGGAACAAGCGTTCAAAGCCCTCCATCGCCGCCATCAGCGCCAGGTTATGCGGCATGCGCCGACGCTCGTAGCGGCTCAGCACCTTCACATCCGCCAGGCGTTCGCCACGCTCGGTGGCGGCCAACAATACTTCGGCCAGCACCGCGGCATCGAGGAAACCCAGGTTCACGCCCTGCCCGGCCAACGGATGGATCACGTGGGCGGCATCGCCAATCAACGCCAGGCCTTCGGCCACGTAGCGCTTGGCATGGCGCTGGCGTAGCGGCACGCACACACGCGGGTCGGCGCTGACCACATCACCCAGGCGCCCTTCAAACGCGCGCTCCAGTTCACGGCAGAAGCTGGCGTCGTCCAGCGCCATCAGGCGTTCGGATTCAGCCGGCGTGGTCGACCACACGATCGAGCACCAGTCCTCCTGGCCGTCGCGCACCAGCGGCAAAAATGCCAGCGGGCCGGTGTCGGTAAAACGTTGCCACGCCGTGCGTTGGTGCGGTTGGCCGCTGCGCACGCTGGTGACGATGGCGTTATGCAGGTAATCCCACTCCCGGGTCGCGGTGCCCGTCAGGCGGCGCACGGCGGAGTTGGCGCCATCGGCGGCCACCACCAGCGGCGCACGCAGCTTGCGCCCATCGGCCAGGGTCAGCAGCCAGTCATCGCCGGAGCGGCGCATCTGCTCCAGGCGCGCATTGGCCAGCAGGCCAAGGTCGCAGTCATGCAGGCGGTCGAGCAAGGCATCCTGGACCACGCGGTTCTCGACGATATGCCCAAGCACTTCGGCATGCACGCTGGCCGCCGAGAAGTGGATCTGCCCGGTGCCGCTGCCGTCCCACACCTGCATCTCGCCATACGGGCTGGCACGCCGCTCGACGATGCCATCCCACACGCCCAAGCGTTCGAGGATGCGCTGGCTGGCGGCCGACAAGGCACTGACGCGCGGTTCGAAGGCCGCCTCGCGGTCGAACGGTTTGACGCTCAGCGGGCTGCCGTCGAGCAGCAACACCTGCAGGCCACTGCCCTGCAAGGCCAGCGCCAGGGCGCTTCCGACCATTCCGGCCCCGACAATCAGCACATCTGCGCGCATGTCCATGCTTTAAGCCTGTCTCGCTGGCGGCTTGCGCCGCACGTAAAGGGTTTTGTCGACCCGCGCCACCAGGGTGCCGGAGCCGTCATGAATCTCGACCTTGAGGTGGGGCAAGTATTTCTCGCCACTTTCGGTCTGGCGACGCACCTCATTTAGCAAGGCCTCGTCGATGGAAAATTCGGCGTACACCGGGCCTTTACCCGGCGAAATGAAATCGATGCTCGCAGCCTTGTCCCAAACGATGTAGTCGCGGCCCAGGTTCTCCATCAGCATCAGCATGTAGAACGGGTCGACCATCGAATACAGGCTGCCGCCGAACTGCGTACCGACGTAGTTGCGGTTGTACCAGCCCAGGCCCATGCGCACTTTGACGTGACGAAAATCGGCGCTCATGTGCCGCACGCTGATCCCCGCGCCCAGGTACGGCGGGTACAGGGTCATGACCCAGCGCAACAGCCGCGCCTTGCCGAGGCGCTCAATCAGCCACTTACGCATCGGGGCGTGTGCCCAGGCCCATGGCCTGACGGGCGAACCAGCGTTTGGCCGGCGGCAGCAGATCCAGGCCCAGCAGGCCCATGTTGCGGCCCAGGGCCACCAACGGCTGCGCACTGCCAAACAACCGCGTGACCTGGTCGGAGAAACCCACGGTCAATTTCTGATCCAGGCGCTGGCGTTCGCGGTAATTTTGCAGGGTCGCCAAGTCACCCGGCACCGCCGGCCCGGCCAGCAAGGCGTCAGCCAAGGCATTCGCGTCACGCAACGAGAGGTTGAAGCCCTGCCCCGCAATCGGGTGCAGGCTGTGGGCGGCATTGCCGAGGACGGCCAGGTGCGAGCGCACTTGCTCTTCAGCTTCGATCAACGTCAGCGGGTACAAGTGACGCACGCCGACCTGTTTCAGGGTACCCAGGCGGTAGCCGAACACGCCCTGCAATTCACTCAGGAAACTGCGTTCGTCGAGGTTGGCCAGGCGCTGGGCGTCCATGCCGATGCGGGTCCAGACCAGCGCGCAACGGTTGTCAGGCAGCGGCAACAAGGCCATCGGGCCTTCGTCGGTGAAGCGCTCGAAGGCTTCGCCGTTGTGCGCTTCGCTCGGGGTGATGTTGGCGATCAGCGCGCTCTGGTTGTACGGGCGGGTTTTCACGCCGATGCCCAATTGCTCACGCAAGCCGGAGCGGCCGCCATCGGCGAGCACGGCAAGGTCGCACTCCAGCACGGTTTCATCGTTGAGGGTCAGGCGATAGCCGTCGGGCAGCGGCTCCATGCGCGCGACTTCAGCAGGGCAGCGCCAGCTCACCACGTCCTTGTCCAGGCCCTGCCACAGGCATTGGCCCAGCCAGGCGTTTTCCACCACGTAACCGAGGGCCGGCACGCCCTCCTCCATGGCGGACAGGCGCGCCGTCGAGAAGCGCCCACGGTCCGACACGTGAATCTGCTTGATCGGCTCGGCGCGGCGGGCAATTTCCTGCCACACGCCCAGACGCTGGTAAATCTGCCGCGCCCCAAAAGACAGCGCTGACGAGCGCGCGTCGTAACTCGGCTGGTAACTGTCGCCCGGCGCAAACGGTTCGATCAGCACGATCTTCCAGCCCCGCGCCTTGGCCCCGGCCTGCAACGCCAACGCCAGGCTGGCGCCGACCAGGCCGCCGCCGATAATCGCCAGGTTGACCCGGCTCATCGGGCAGCCGCCATCAGGGCTTCGATCTCGGCCACGGTCTTGGGCACGCCGCCAGTCAGAATTTCACAGCCTTGCTTGGTCACCACCACGTCGTCCTCGATGCGTACGCCAATGCCACGCCATTTCTTCGCTACGGTCTGGTTGTCCGGCGAAATGTAGATGCCCGGTTCCACGGTCAGGGCCATGCCGACTTCCAGCACACGCCATTCGCCGCCCACCTTGTACTCGCCCACATCGTGCACATCCATGCCCAGCCAATGGCCGGCGCGGTGCATGTAAAACGCACGGTAGGCTTCGCTGGCGATCAGTTCGTCGACATCACCTTGCAGCAGCCCCAACTTCACCAGCCCGGCGGTGATGACTTGCACCGTCGCCTCATGGGCCTGGTTCCAATGTTTGTTCGGCGCGATCTCGGCAAACGCGGCTTCCTGGGAAGCCAGCACAATCTCGTAGATCGCCTTTTGCTCCGGCGAAAACTTGCCATTGACCGGCCAGGTGCGGGTGATGTCGCTGGCATAGCAGTCGATTTCGCAACCGGCGTCGATCAGCACCAGGTCGCCATCCTTGAGCACCGCGTCATTCTGCTGGTAATGCAGGATGCAGCTGTTACGCCCGGCGGCGACGATGGAACCGTAGGCGGGCATTTTCGCGCCACCCTTGCGGAATTCGTAATCCAGCTCGGCTTCCAGGCTGAACTCATGCAAACCGGCGCGGCTGGCCTGCATGGCCTTGACGTGGGCCGCGCAGGAGATTCGCGCGGCTTCGCGCATCACCTTCACCTCTGCCGCCGATTTATACAGGCGCATGTCGTGAAGCAAATGATCCAAGGCAACAAATTCATTCGGCGGTTGGGCGCCGAGGTGCGCTTTAGAGCGGATCACGTTGATCCACTCCATCACATGCCGGTCGAATTCGGCATTGCTGCCCATGGCCGAATACACCCGGTCGCGGCCTTCAATCAGGCCGGGCAGGATGTCGTCGATATCGGTGATGGGGAAAGCGTCGTCGGCACCAAAGTCACGAATTGCGCCTTCGGTGCCGGCGCGCAGGCCGTCCCACAGTTCGCGTTCGGCGTTGCGTTCGCGGCAGAACAGCACGTACTCGCCATGCTGGCGACCAGGCATCAGCACGATCACCGCTTCCGGTTCAGGGAAGCCGCTGAGGTACTGGAAATCGCTGTCCTGGCGGTACACGTGTTCCACATCGCGGTTGCGGATAGCCACGGCAGCGGCCGGCAAGATCGCGATGCTGTTGGGTTCCATCTGCGCCATGAGCGCCTTGCGGCGGCGGGTGTATTCCGCTTTGGGGATATGGATCATGGGCAGATGGGCTTCCTTTTTAGTGCAGCGACGGCTTTGGCGCAGCAGGTTCGGCGGACTTCTTGGTCTCGGTGAACAGCAGCAGCGGCGCAACGCGCAGGTATTCCATGACTTCCATGTAGTCGCCTTCGCCGTCCTCGGACTCTTCCAGGGCGTCTTGCACCTGGGAGATTGCCGCCAGGTCCTGCAGCACTTCCTTGGCGTCGATGCTCAGGTCGAGGCCGCCGGCGTTCACCCCAAAACCATGGAGGAAACCCTGGCACCATTGGCCCAGGGCGGCGGCGCGGTCGGCGAGCGGCGCGTCATCGGTCGGCAGCAGCAGGACCACGGTGACGTCATCACCGGTCAGCTCGCCCTTGACCATCTCTTGCAAGCCGATCAGCGCGTTACGCACGTTTTCGTTCGGCTCGGTTTCGAGCAGCTCGGCCACATCAGCCAGCCAGTTGTCGGCATCAAAGCCAACGCCGGTGCAGCTGCGGCCTAGTAACACGCCGTGCAGTTCGGCAGGCGAGCAAGGGTGGCCGCTGGTGCTCAGCAGTTTGGAAAAAGCGTCATACGGGGAGTTCTGATTAGGCATGGTGAGCTAGGCGCCAGACGGCGCAATGTCTAGAATGGAGCGCTGTATCCTAGCACCGGCAGACGTACCAAGACTATCAAGGGCGTCAGATCGTTTATCCTGCAGTTGCCATTCATCAGACAAATCCAGTGGAACCCAATGGAAGACACCGACCTGCAAGCGCTGATGGCCAGACTCGAATTGCTAATTACTCGGGTCGAGCAACTTAAGAGTCAAAACGGACTCCTATTAGCTCAGGAAAAGACCTGGCGCGAGGAACGCGCTCACCTCATTGAAAAAAACGAAATCGCCCGGCGTAAGGTCGAATCGATGATTTCGCGCCTGAAGGCCCTGGAGCAAGACTCATGAGTTCAAGCAATAGCGTCACCGTGCAGATTCTCGACAAAGAATATTCGATCATCTGCCCCCAGGAAGAGCGCAACAACCTGGTGAGCGCCGCCCGCTACCTGGATGGCAAGATGCGTGAAATCCGCAGCAGCGGCAAGGTGATCGGCGCCGACCGCATCGCCGTGATGGCCGCGCTGAATATTACCCACGACCTGCTGCATAAGCAGGAACGCCCTGACGTGCAGGCCAGCGGCTCGACACGCGAGCAGGTACGTGACCTGCTGGATCGTGTCGATCTGGTACTTTCCAGCGATTCAGACGCACCCAAGGGCTGATTGCCGAGTCTGTTTAAGGTATACTCGCCCCACTCCCTGGCGTGCTTGCCAGTCGGCGATGTCCCGGAGCCGATTCGCACTACCCTGGAAGTTGCACGTTGGGCTGGTGTGCATGTCCGCTAGACGGAAAGCCTTAAAGCCTACTGCTTCTTCCACCTTGAACTTTCGGGTTCAAGGGCTTAGTCGACAGCGGTTCTGTCGGGGAGCCTGAATTCCCAAACTCAATGCCAGTCCTCGGACTGGCATTGTTTTATGAGCCGAAACCATGACCGAACCTGCGCCGCTTTCTCGTCCGCAACTTCGACGCATGTTGCGCAACGCCCGCCGCGCCCTCACGCCGAGCGAGCAGCGCCAGGCCGCCCTCGGCCTGTATCGGCAACTGGCACAGCACCCGCTGTTTCGCCGGGCCAAACATATCTCTTTGTATCTACCAACGGACGGTGAAATCGATCCGCGCCTGCTGCTGCGTGAAGCACAGCGCCGGGGCAAGGCCACGTACCTACCGGTCCTCAGCGCCTGGCCACGGACCAAGATGGTGTTCCAACGCGTACGGCCCGGCGAAAAACTGCTGCCCAACCGTTTTCGGATTCTTGAGCCGCGGGTAAATATCAGCCGACAACGCAAGGTCTGGGCGCTGGACCTGGTGTTGCTGCCATTGGTGGGGTTTGATGAAACCGGGGGGCGCCTGGGCATGGGCGGCGGCTTCTATGACCGCAGCCTCGCGTACCTGGCTCGCCGCCAGTGCTGGCGCAAACCGACGCTATTGGGCCTGGCCCATGAATGTCAGAAAGTCGAACGATTGGTACAGGCGAGCTGGGATGTGCCGCTGGCTGGCACGGTCACTGACAAGAGATTGTATATCGCAGAGACGCCACTGGAGTCAGCGGCGCCTTGAAGAAGAGTTAACGCTTGAACGGTTGCGGTTGCTGCTGCGCCAGCTCAACGGGAGCATCGGTCTTGTTCGACCACAGGCTTTGCGCATATCCGGTGGTCACGACACCCAGACCAAACAAAATAACCAATATCCATAGTAAATCCGGTTTACGTTGCATCGATTGCCCCCCTCCAGGCACCTCGTACACGATGTTAACAACGTTCCACAGTAGTCCGTTGCAGCTGTGTCAAGCTTAAAACCCGCGCATTCTGCGGTAACGTGAACCAACACGCAAACCTTGGCGCCAACCGACTGTCGGTTTGTCATAAAATTGCCAGACAACTTTCCCACTGCCTATTTCAGGAGCCGAAAAATGGCCTATTGGCTGATGAAATCAGAGCCCGACGAACTCTCCATCAAGGGCCTGGAAGAGCTTGGCGAAGCCCGCTGGGACGGGGTGCGCAACTACCAGGCGCGCAACTTTCTCAGGACCATGGCCGTGGGCGATGAGTTTTTCTTCTACCACTCCAGTTGCCCCGAGCCCGGCATTGCCGGTATTGGCAAAATCGTCGCAGCGGCTTACCCGGACCCGACTGCGCTGGAGCCGGAAAGCCACTACTTCGACGCCAAAGCCAGCCCCGAGAAAAACCCCTGGAGCGCAATCAATGTGGCGCACGTGCAGACGTTTCCCAAGGTGCTGGGCCTGGGCTACCTGAAGCAGCAAACTGCCCTCGCCGAGTTGCCACTGGTGCAGAAGGGAAGCCGTCTCTCGGTGATGCCGGTCACGCCTGAGCAATGGGCCATGATCGTTAATCTGCTTTAACTGATCGACATCAACACCTCCACGCGGTAAACCGGTCACACTAGGACGCTAATGCCGCAGGATGCAGCCATGTCTAAGCCCCCTCATATGTCGCGCCTTTTCGCTTTCGCCCTGATCGCCCTGTTGCTGGGTGCCGGTGGCTTCGGTTACTGGCGTTCGACCCAGGACCGCCTGCCCGAAGGCCTGAGCATGGGCAACGGCCGCCTGGAATCCACTGAAGTGCAGATCGCCGCCAAGATCCCTGGGCGCCTGGCCGAAGTGCGCGTGGATGAAGGCGACAAGGTGCTCAAGGGCCAACTGCTGGCGCGCATGGACACCCGCACCCTGGAGGCCCAGCGCGCCCAGGCTGAAGCAGAAGTGCTGCGCGCCAGGGAAAATTTCGCCGCCGCCGAAGCCAATGTGCAGCTGCGCCAGAGCGAGCAATTGCTGGCCAACCAGGAGCTCAGGCGCACCCAGGAGCTGTACAAGCGCGGCTTCGCCAGCAGCCAGTTGATCGACCAACAGCAGGCCCGTCAGAACACCGGCAACGCCGCCGTGGTTGCCGCGCAAGCCCAGGTCAACTCGGTGAAAGCCGCGATTGGCGCGGCACAGGCCCAGGTCGCCCAGCTCACCAGCGAAATCGATGACAGCAGCCTGCGCGCGCCCATCGACGGGATTATCCAACTGCGCCTGGCCGAGCCCGGCGAAGTGCTTGGCGCGGGCGGGCGCGTACTGTTGCTGATTGATCCGAATGATCAGTACATGAACCTCTACCTCCCCGCCTCCGTCACCGGCCGCCTGACCGTCGGCAGCGACGCGCGAGTGCTCCTCGACGCCCTGCCCGAGCAACCGCTGCCGGCCAAAATCAGCTTTGTCGCGGCCAAATCCCAGTTCACCCCCAAGGAAGTGGAAACCCGTGACGAACGCCAGAAGCTGGTGTTCCGCGTCAAATTGCACCTGACCCAACCCAGCGCCGTGCCCCAGGCCAAGCCCGGCATGCCCGGCGCCGGTTACGTACGCACGGCTGATATCGACTGGCCGGCCAACCTGCAATGACCGGCCTGGCGCTGCACGCCACCGGCATCAACCATCGTTACGGCAAGCAACAGGCACTGCTCGACATTGCTTTCAGCCTGCCCGCCGGCACGCGCTGCGGGCTGATTGGCCCGGACGGCGCGGGCAAGTCGAGCCTGCTGGGCCTGATCGCCGGGGTCAAGAAACTGCAGGACGGCCAGCTGGAGGTGCTCGGTGGTTCCATCGCCGACCGCCGCCACCGCAACAGCCTCTACCCGCGTATCGCCTTTATGCCCCAGGGCTTGGGCGGCAACCTGTACCCCGAGCTGTCCATCAGCGAAAACATTCGTTTTTTTGCGACGCTGTTCGGCCTGTCGAAAGCCGATTGCGAGCAGCGCATGCACAATCTGTTGCTGGCCACTGACCTCGCGCGCTTTGCCGAACGCCCGGCGGGCAAACTGTCTGGCGGGATGAAACAGAAACTCGGCCTGTGCTGTGCACTGATCCACGACCCGGACCTGTTGATCCTCGACGAACCCACCACCGGCGTCGACCCGCTGTCGCGCCGGCGCTTCTGGGAGCTGGTCGAAACCGTACGCAGCGAACGCCCGCAACTGACATTGCTGGTGGCCACGGCCTACATGGAAGAAGCCGAGCAATTCGAACACTGCCTGATGCTCGACCGTGGCAGATTGATCGCCGACGGCCTGAGCCGCGAACTGGCGGCAGCCACACCCAGCGGCAAACTGGACGAGGCCTTCACCCACTTCCAGGGCGACAGCGCCCACAACAACAAGCCGCTGGTCATTCCACCGCGCGAAGGCGCCATTACGGATATCGCCATCGAAGCCCACGATCTGACCCTGCGTTTTGGCGATTTCACCGCCGTGAACAAGGTCAGCTTTGCGATTGGTCGCGGCGAGATCTTCGGCTTCCTCGGCTCCAACGGCTGCGGCAAGACCACCACCATGAAGGTCCTCACCGGGCTGATGCCGGCCACCGAGGGCAGTGCCACGTTGCTGGGCAACCCGGTGAACGCCAAGGACTTGGCCACCCGCAAGCGCGTGGGTTTCATGTCGCAAAGCTTCTCGCTGTACGGCGAGCTGAGCGTGCGCCAGAACCTGGTGCTGCACGCGCAACTGTTCGACTTGCCCAAGGCGGCAAGCGGCCCGCGCATCGACGAACTGATCCAGCGCTTCGACCTCGATGAAGTGGCCGAGCAACCCTCTGGCGAGCTGCCCCTCGGCTTGCGCCAGCGCTTGTCATTGGCGGTGGCGGTGCTGCATCGCCCGGAGGTGCTGATCCTCGATGAGCCGACCTCGGGCGTCGACCCGGCAGCGCGGGATGACTTCTGGCGGCTGCTGATCGAACTGTCTCGCGAGCAAGGCGTGACGATCTTCCTGTCCACCCACTTTATGAACGAAGCCCAACGCTGCGACCGCATCTCCTTGATGCACGCCGGCAAGGTGCTGGCGTGCGACACGCCGGACGCGTTGCAACAGCAGTTCCACGGCGACACCCTCGAAGCCGCGTTCGTCACCTGCCTGGAGCAGGCCCAGGGCGAAACCGAACCCACAGCGCGCGCCAAAACCGTCAGCGAAACCAACCCGCCGCCTGTCAGCAAGCGCGGCTTCAGCCTGTCGCGCCTGTTGGCCGTGGCCAGCCGTGAAGGCAAGGAGCTGTTACGTGACAAGGTGCGCATGGCCTTCGCCCTGCTCGGTGCGATGTTCATGATGGTGATCTTTGGCTACGGCATTTCCCTGGATGTGGAAAACCTCGCCTTTGCCGTCTACGACCAGGACCAGACCCCGCAAAGCCGCGCCTACCTGGAAGCGTTCCGCAGTTCGCGCTATTTCGCCGAGCAACCGAGCATCCGTGACGCGAGCGAATTGCAACGGCGCCTGCAACGCTCGGAAATAAAACTCGCCCTGGAGATCCCGCCAGGCTTTGGTCGCGACCTCTATGCCGGCCGCCAACCCACCGTGGCCGCCTGGCTCGACGGTGGCATGCCGTTTCGCGCAGAAACCAGCCGTAACTATGTGGAGGCGGTGCACCAGGGCAATCTTGCGCAGCTGGCCGAACTGAGCAGCCTGCCCCGCAGCAACCAGGCCGCCGCCAAGCTCGAAACCCGTTTTCGCTACAACCAGGACGTGGTCAGCGTGAATGCCATCGGCCCAGGCGTGATGGCGCTGATCCTGGCGTTTATCCCTGCCATGCTTACCGCCCTGGGCATCGTGCGCGAGAAAGAACTGGGCTCGATCACCAATTTCTACGCCACGCCATTGACCCGCCTGGAGTTCCTGCTCGGCAAACAGGCGCCCTATCTGGCTGTGAGCCTGGTCAACCTGGCGCTGCTGGTGGCGATGAATCGCTGGCTGTTCGGCGTGCCGTTCAAAGGCAGCGGCCTGACCCTGGCGTTCGGCGGCCTGCTCTACGTGCTGGCCACCACCAGCATGGGCTTGCTGATTTCCGCCTTCACCCGCACCCAGATCGCGGCGATCCTCGGCACCATGATCATCACCAGCCTGCCGACCATCCAGTTCTCCGGGCTGATCGTGCCGCGCTCGTCCCTGGAAGGCGCAGCCGCTTTGATGGGCATGCTGTTCCCGGCCGGGCACTTTCTGGACATCGCCGTGGGCACCTTCACCAAAGCCCTGGACCTGCGCCAGCTGTGGCCGCAATGCCTGGCGCTGTTCGGCTTCTTCGTCGGGTTTACCGGGCTGAGCCTGGTGATGCTCAAAAAGCAGGAGGCCTGATGCACAAGCTCGCCCATATCCTGCGCCTGGGTCTCAAGGAACTCACCAGCCTGCGCCACGACAGCGTGTTGCTGCTGTTTCTGTTCTACGCCTTCACCGTGGCCATCTACATGCCCGCTGCCGGTTCGGTGATTGGCGTGCACAACGCCAGCGTGGCGTTTGTCGATGAAGACCACAGCGCACTGTCGCGGCAGCTGGCCGAAGCGCTGCAGCCTCCCGAATTCCAGGCACCTGCGCCGCTGGCCTACGACCAATTGGACAAGGTCATGGACAGCGGCGAATACACCTTCGTGATCAATGTGCCGGCGAACTTCCAGGCTGACCTGTTGGCCGGTCGCCAGCCGGGCGTGCAGGTGAATGTCGACGCCACGGCGATGAGCCAGGCGTTCATGGGCGCAGGCTACATCGGGCGGATCTTCCAGCGCGAGCTGCTGACCTACAGCGGGCAAACCGACGCTGCGGCCCAGGCGCCAGCCCTGCTCACGACCCGCGCGCTGTTCAACACCAACCTCGAAGGCGGCTGGTTCCTGGCGGTGATCCAGATCGTCAACAACATCACCATCCTCGCCATCGTGCTGACCGGCACCGCGCTATTGCGCGAACGCGAGCACGGCACCCTCGACCACTTGCTGGTGCTGCCGCTGACCGCACTGGAAATCATGCTGGCGAAAATCTGGAGCAACATGCTGGTGGTGGTGCTGTGTACCTGGCTGTCGCTGGAGGTGGTGGTCAAGGGGTTGCTCGGCGTGCCACTGGCTGGATCGCTGAGTTTGTTTCTGTTCGTGACGGCGCTCTACCTGTTTGCCAGCACCGCGCTGGGAATCTTCCTCGCCACCCTCGCCCGTTCGACGCCGCAGTTCGGCTTGCTGGCGATCCCGGTGATCATCCCGATGCTGCTGCTTTCCGGCGGCAGCACGCCGCTCGACAGCATGCCCGAATGGTTGCAGTGGGTGATGCAGGCTTCGCCGTCGACACACTTTGTGAGTTTGAGCGCGGCGATTCTGTTTCGCGATGCGGGGGTGAGCGTGGTGTGGCCGGATTTGCTGGCGCTGGCGGCAATCGGCTTGCTGTTTTTTGCGGTGGCGTTGGCGCGGTTCAGGAAGAGTTTGGCTTCCTGAACCGCCGGCCAGGCGGATTACTGAATGATCAGGTTGTTGAACAGCAGGTCTTCCACCACCGGCTTGCCGGTTTCGGTATTCATCACTTGCTGGGTTTGCTTCAGGGCTTCCTGGCGCAGTTTTTCCTTGCCTTCAACGGTGCTCATGGTCTCGTTGGTCTGTTGGGTGAACAACGCCACCAGCTGGTTACGGATCAATGCGTCGTTGGCTTTGACCGCTGCGGCGGCCTCGGTCCCGGTCACGCGCAGGGCGATGTCGGCCTTGTACACCTTGAGTTTCGCCGTACCGTCCAGGCCGTAGTTGCCCACGAACGGCGGCGTCA
The DNA here is from genome assembly GCF_049590575.1 of Pseudomonas sp. Classification (GTDB taxonomy): domain Bacteria; phylum Pseudomonadota; class Gammaproteobacteria; order Pseudomonadales; family Pseudomonadaceae; genus Aquipseudomonas. Next base: position 19,098 of record NZ_JBAWDE010000310.1, on the reverse strand, counting down.
GGCTGATATAGCTGACCTTCGGCGCCTCGCCTTCTTTGGCCTCTTCGGCCTGGGCTGCCATCGGCAAGGTCAGGGCCAGCATCAACATAATCCACGCTTTCACAGTTCATTCCTCACATTCGGTTGCCGGGTAGCATAACGCTAGCAAGGCTGAGCACAAGCTTATGGCGGCTTATCAGGCCCGGGCATGCTCGTTGACCCGCGGGCGTACCCTCCTACACTTATCGGCCACGACGCCAAAAGGAATAGTCCGATGAAAGCTGTGCTGTGCAAAGCCTTCGGCCCCGCCGAAACCCTGGTGCTGGAAGAGATCGCAAGCCCTGTGATCAAGAAGAACGAAATCCTGCTGGACGTGCACGCCGCCGGGGTGAATTTCCCGGACACCCTGATAATTGAGGGCAAGTACCAGTTCAAGCCGCCTTTTCCGTTCTCGCCGGGTGGTGAAGCGGCGGGCGTGGTCAGCGAGGTGGGAGAAAAGGTCAGCCACTTGAAAGTCGGTGACCGGGTCATGGCGCTTACCGGTTGGGGCAGCTTTGCCGAGCAGGTCGCGGTGCCGGGCTATAACGTGCTGCCGATTCCGCCGAGCATGGACTTCAATATTGCCGCCGCCTTCAGCATGACCTACGGCACCTCAATGCACGCGTTGAAGCAGCGCGCCAACCTGCAACCCGGCGAAACCCTGTTGGTGCTCGGCGCCTCCGGTGGCGTGGGCCTGGCCGCCGTGGAAATCGGCAAAGCCATGGGCGCACGGGTGATCGCTGCCGCCAGCAGCGCCGACAAACTGGCCGTGGCCAAGGCGGCCGGCGCCGATGAGCTGATCAATTACAGCGAAGCCAGCCTGAAAGACGAGATCAAGCGCCTGACCGACGGCAACGGCGCCGATGTGATTTACGACCCGGTGGGTGGCGACCTGTTTGACCAGGCCGTGCGCGCCATCGCCTGGAATGGCCGCTTGCTGGTGGTGGGTTTTGCCAGCGGGCGCATCCCGGAACTGCCGGTGAACCTGGCGCTGCTCAAGGGTGCGGCGGTGGTCGGGGTGTTCTGGGGCTCGTTCGCCCAGCGCCAGCCGCAGGACAATGCGGCGAACTTCCAGCAACTGTTCACCTGGTACGGTGAGGGCAAGCTCAAGCCATTGGTGTCGCAAGTGTATCCGCTGGAACAGACCGCCCAGGCGATCAATGACCTTGGCCAGCGCAAGGCTGTCGGCAAGGTCGTCGTCCAAACCCGATAACCGACTTGAAATGCAATCAACTGTGGAAGGGGGCTTGCCCCCTCCCACAGTTGATTGCCTGCGTCGATAACGACCCACACTTATCCATTTACGACATGTTCATAAGGGAACATGCGATTGCTCTCATTTCCTGTGTTTGCAGATAAGAGGCGATGCTATTTTCGGTAACGAAACTGTAACATTCGCATCCGCAGTCAAAACAAGAAATTTGGAGCTCTTGAATGTTTGCTTTCTTTCGTCCTGCCGCACACCAGGCGCCCCTGCCTGAAGAAAAAATAGACAGCACTTACCGACGCCTGCGCTGGCAGATTTTCGCCGGTATTTTCTTCGGATACGCCGGCTACTACCTGCTGCGCAAAAACTTCTCCCTGGCCATGCCTTACTTGATCGACGAGGGTTACACCCGCGGCGAACTGGGCCTGGCCATGTCGGCGATCGCGATTGCCTACGGCCTGTCCAAGTTCCTGATGGGCCTGGTGTCCGACCGCTCCAACCCGCGGTACTTCCTGCCCTTCGGCCTGCTGGTGTCGGCGGGCGTGATGTTCATTTTCGGTTTCGCACCTTGGGCAACGTCCAGCGTGACCATGATGTTCATTTTGCTGTTCATCAACGGCTGGGCCCAGGGCATGGGCTGGCCGCCAAGTGGACGGACCATGGTCCACTGGTGGTCGCAGAAAGAACGCGGCGGCGTGGTGTCAGTGTGGAACGTGGCGCACAACGTCGGCGGCGGCCTGATCGGCCCGCTGTTCCTGTTGGGCATGGCCTGGTTCAACGACTGGCACGCGGCGTTCTATGTGCCTGCGACGGTGGCCCTGGCAGTGGCGGCGTTTGCCTTCATTACCATGCGCGATACCCCGCAATCGGTAGGCCTGCCGCCGATCGAGCAATACAAGAACGACTACCCGGAAGGCTACGACGCCAGCCACGAAGACGAATTCAGCGCCAAGGAAATCTTCGTCAAATACGTACTGCGCAACAAAATGCTGTGGTACATCGCGTTTGCCAACGTGTTCGTCTACCTGTTGCGCTACGGCGTACTGGACTGGGCACCGACCTACCTCAAGGAAGCCAAGCACTTCACGGTCGACAAGTCGTCCTGGGCGTACTTCTTCTACGAGTGGGCAGGCATCCCTGGCACGCTGCTGTGCGGCTGGATGTCGGACAAAATCTTCCGTGGCAACCGTGGCCTGACCGGCATCGTGTTCATGGCGCTGGTAACCGTGGCGACTCTGGTTTACTGGCTCAACCCGCCAGGCAACCCGATGGTCGACATGATCGCGCTGTTCTCGATCGGCTTCCTGATCTATGGCCCGGTCATGCTGATCGGCCTGCAGGCACTGGAACTGGCGCCGAAGAAAGCCGCCGGTACGGCTGCGGGTTTCACCGGCCTGTTCGGTTACCTGGGCGGTTCGGTGGCAGCCAGCGCGGCCATGGGCTACACCGTGGACCATTTCGGCTGGGACGGCGGTTTCGTGCTGCTGATCGGCGCGTGCCTGCTGGCCATCGCGTTCCTGATCCCAACGCTGTGGCACACCAACAGCGTCAGCTCGGCGCGTTAATCGCCTGAGCAATCCTTTGCACACCGCTTGAGCCGCGCCTCCAGATTCTTGTCTGGCATGGCGTGGCTACGCAGGGCGTTGACGGTCTGCTCGACATAATCGCGAGTAGTGCCGTAACGCCCGCAAGCGCTCTGCAACACGTGGTTCAGTATGACGTCGGGCAAATTCCCGGCGTAGCTGGGCAAGTGCCGCTCCAATACAAACCCCAGCGCCTGCACCTGACTGCCATCTTCCAGGCGGCAGCTGAGCCAGTGCGGGCGGTATGAGGGGTAAGGCATCTCGCGCTGCCACAACGCGTAGAGCGAGGCTTCCAGTTGGTCTTCCGGCAAGCGGTAGGCAAACCCGCTGCAGGAACCGCCCCGATCCAACCCGAACACCAGCCCCGGCAATTCCGGCGTACCCCGGTGCTCGTGGGACCACAAGTAAAGCCCCCGGTGATAACCATGCACCCGGGCGCGCACGCGCTCGGTCGACGAGCATTCAGGTCGCCAGATCAGTGAACCATAAGCAAATAGCCAGACCGGCCCACCCTTGTGCCGACCCATGGTGGCCTGCATCGAGCTCATTAACTGTTCGTGAGTGAGTTGCGGCCCAAGATCGAGCTGCGGAGGGTAAGCCAATTGCAAAAGATCGGATTCAATGGCGGTCATGGCGAATAACGGTGCGCCTCCTGTGTGTTACCAGTTGTAAGCAACTTTACCGTAATAAGACAGCGCCGCTGTAACCGTACGGCGAAAAAGTGCTTTGGCGAAGAGGGTTTTGGCGGCCAATTACAAGGGATTGGCCACGTCGGTAGTCCCCCTTGCTTATAGCCTAATGAGATTCGGCCTACAGAAGTAATACCTTAAATGCATAAGCATAGGCGTCCATAGCTTCAGCGCAGGTTCAGGCCCCGCAGAACGCTAGCCGCCAAACTGTAGAAGTTTAGCGACCCCCATTAGCCGCTCATTCAAACGACTATGAGGTCGATCCATGAAACATCTTTTCCTAGGCGTGCTGCTTCTCGCGCAAGCCGCCAACGGCCTGGCCGCTGAGACGGCCACTCAAGACGACAAAGGCTTCTGGTACGCACAGACCAGCCTGTACACACGGCATTTCTCACCCGACCCACAACACAACAACAATCAGGCCCTGCTCAACCTTGAGCGCAACGAAGCATCAGGGCTGGTGTATGGCGGGGCGACCTTTCGCAACTCGTTCAGCCAGCGCTCGTATTACGTCTACGCCGGCAAGCGCTTCGATATTGGCGACTCGCCGTTCTACATGAAGGTCACCGCGGGCGCGCTCCAGGGCTATCGCGGCAAGTACCGCGACAAGATCCCGCTCAACCGGTATGGCGTCGCACCGGCCATCATCCCATCGGTAGGGGTGCACTTCGGCCCGGTGGCCGGTGAGTTGGTATTGCTCGGGTTCAATGCGGCGATGCTGACTGCCGGCATACGCTTTTAAGGGCGAGGCGCGTAGGCGAACACGTCGGCACGCATCTGGTGCGCATCCATGCCGGCGTCCACCAGCGCGTCCAGGGTGCCGTAGATCATCGCCGGTGAACCGCTGGCGTAGACGTGCACGCCCTTGAGGTCGGCAATGTCTTCGCACACTGCCTCATGCAACAGCCCGCAACGCCCTTCCCAGCCGCACAGGTCGCTGACGACTTTGTGCAGGAAAAGGTTGGGCAGTTGCAACCATTGGTCCCAGTGCTCGATCTCGTAGAAGTCTTCCGGGCGACGCACGCCCCAGTACAGGTGCACCGGGTGCTTGAAGCCGGAAGCGCGGCAGTGCTCGATCAGGCTGTGCATCTGCGCCATGCCGGTGCCGGCGGCGATCAACACCAGCGGGCCATCCGGCAGTTCGGCCAGGTGGGTGTCGCCAAATGGCAGCTCCACACGCGCCATCTGGTTGCGCTGCAGTTGCTCGAGCAGGCTGCGCGCGCTGTCTTCGCGGACCAGCACATGCAATTCCAACTCACGCCCGGCGTGGGGCGCCGAGGCCAGGGAGAACGCGGATTTCTCGCCGTTCTCCCGCTCGATCATCAGGTATTGCCCAGCGTGGTAGCGCACCGCTTTGCCGGCCGGAGCCCGCAAGCGCACGCGCCACACATCGCCACCGACTTCCACGCATTCACTCAATTGGCACGACAACTTGCGCAACGGCAACTCTCCCGGCGCCAGCACGCCATCCCACAACACAACGCAATCTTCCAGCGGCTCGGCGATGCAGGTGTAGAACTCACCATGGTCGCGCACTTCACCGGCTTGCTGGACCCGGCCTTCCACCAGCAAGGCGGCGCACACGTGGCACACCCCATTGCGACACGCCTGAGGGCACTCATAGCCCAGGCGGCGCGCGCCTTCGAGGATTCGCTCGCCAGGGGCCAGCTTCAGCACTGCGCCGGAAGGTTGCAGGGTTACACGCATCAATCTATTCCCAATTCTTTCCAGATCGCATCGACACGCGCTGTCACCGCTTCATCCTTGACGATCACCCGGCCCCACTCGCGGGTGGTCTCACCCGGCCATTTGTGGGTGGCATCCAGGCCCATCTTCGAACCCAGGCCCGACACCGGCGACGCGAAGTCGAGGTAGTCGATCGGCGTGTTGTCGATCATCACCGTGTCGCGCTTGGGGTCCATGCGCGTGGTGATGGCCCAGATCACGTCATTCCAGTCCCGGGCATTGATGTCGTCATCGGTGACGATAACGAACTTGGTGTACATGAACTGTCGCAAAAACGACCATACACCCAGCATGACGCGCTTGGCATGGCCCGGGTACGACTTCTTCATGGTCACGATGGCCATGCGGTACGAGCAGCCTTCCGGCGGCAGGTAAAAGTCAGTGATTTCCGGGAATTGCTTCTGCAGGATCGGCACGAACACTTCGTTCAGCGCCACACCCAGAATCGCCGGCTCATCCGGTGGCCGGCCAGTGTAGGTGCTGTGGTAGATCGGCTTGATCCGGTGGGTAATGCGCTCGACGGTGAACACCGGGAAGCTATCGACTTCGTTGTAGTAACCGGTGTGGTCGCCATATGGCCCTTCATCCGCCATTTCGCCGGGGTGAATCACGCCTTCGAGGATGATTTCGGCGGTGGCCGGCACTTGCAGATCGTTGCCGCGGCACTTCACCAGTTCGGTGCGGTTGCCACGCAGCAGGCCGGCGAAGGCGTATTCGGACAGGCTGTCCGGTACCGGGGTCACGGCACCGAGGATGGTCGCCGGGTCAGCGCCGAGGGCCACGGACACCGGGAACGGCTTGCCGGGGTGTTTTTCGCACCACTCACGGAAATCCAGGGCGCCGCCTCGGTGGCTCAACCAACGCATGATCACCTTGTTGCGGCCGATCACTTGCTGGCGGTAAATGCCGAGGTTCTGGCGGTCCTTGTTCGGGCCTTTGGTGACGGTCAGGCCCCAGGTGATCAGCGGCCCCACGTCGCCGGGCCAGCAGGTCTGCACCGGGAGCATGCCGAGGTCGACGTCATCGCCTTCGATGACCACTTCCTGGCACACCGCGTCCTTGACCACTTTGGGGGCCATGGCAATGATCTTGCGGAAGATCGGCAGCTTCGACCACGCATCCTTCAGACCCTTGGGCGGCTCGGGCTCCTTGAGGAACGCCAGCAGCTTGCCGATTTCGCGCAGCTCGCTGACCGACTCGGCGCCCATGCCAAAGGCCACACGGTCGGGGGTGCCGAACAGGTTGCCGAGCACCGGGATGTCGAAACCGGTCGGGTTCTCGAACAGCAGCGCCGGACCCTTGTTGCGCAGGGTACGGTCGCAAATCTCAGTCATTTCCAGCACCGGGGAAATCGGCATCTGGATACGTTTCAACTCTCCGCGCTGCTCAAGTTGCTGCACGAAATCCCGAAGATCCTTGAATTTCATTAACCATGCCACCCGTAAAATAGGCGTACATCCTACCTGCTCTGAACGCGGCTGGCAGCCTTATCGCGGCGCAATTGCGCGCCAGGTGTCGTTAAAAATTCCAGGCAAAAAAAATGGCGCCCCTGGGGGCGCCATTCTTTCGGACCTGAAACAGCGTATTACTTGCGTTTCATCGACAAGAAGAACTCGTCGTTGGTCTTGGTGGTTTTCAGCTTGTCGATCAGGAACTCGATGGCTGCAACTTCGTCCATCGGGTGCAGCAGCTTGCGCAGGATCCACATGCGCTGCAGTTCGTCGTCGGCCGTCAGCAACTCTTCGCGGCGGGTACCGGAACGGTTGATGTTGATGGCCGGGAAGACGCGTTTTTCCGCGATACGACGGTCCAGGGGCAGTTCCATGTTGCCGGTACCCTTGAACTCTTCGTAGATCACTTCGTCCATCTTCGAGCCGGTTTCAACCAGCGCGGTGGCAATAATGGTCAGCGAGCCGCCTTCTTCGATGTTCCGCGCGGCGCCGAAGAAACGTTTCGGTTTCTCCAGGGCGTGGGCATCGACACCACCGGTAAGTACCTTGCCGGAGCTCGGGATCACGGTGTTGTAGGCACGGGCCAGACGGGTGATGGAGTCGAGCAGGATCACCACGTCTTTCTTGTGCTCGACCAGGCGCTTGGCCTTCTCGATCACCATTTCAGCAACCTGCACGTGGCGGGTTGGCGGCTCATCGAACGTCGAGGCAACCACTTCGCCACGCACGGTGCGCTGCATTTCGGTTACTTCTTCCGGACGTTCATCGATCAGCAACACGATCAGATGAACTTCAGGATTGTTACGCGCGATGTTCGCTGCAATGTTCTGCAGCATGATGGTCTTACCGGCCTTCGGCGGCGCGACGATCAGGCCACGCTGGCCCTTGCCGATCGGAGCGCACAGGTCGATCACACGACCGGTCAAGTCTTCGGTGGAACCGTTACCGGCTTCCATCTTCATGCGCACGGTCGGGAACAGCGGCGTCAGGTTCTCGAAGAGAATCTTGTTTTTCGCGTTCTCGGGACGATCGAAGTTGATCGTGTCGACTTTGAGCAGGGCGAAATAACGCTCGCCTTCCTTGGGCGGCCGGATCTTGCCAACGATGGTGTCACCGGTGCGCAAGTTGAAACGACGGATCTGGCTCGGCGAGACGTAGATATCGTCTGGGCCGGCAAGATAGGAGGCGTCTGCAGAGCGGAGGAAGCCGAAGCCGTCCTGGAGAATCTCCAGCACGCCATCACCGGAGATTTCCTCGCCGCTTTTCGCGTGCTTCTTGAGCAGGGAGAAAATCACGTCCTGCTTGCGCGAACGGGCCATATTTTCTATGCCCATCTCTTCGGCCAGTTGGAGCAGGTCGGTAATCGGCTTTTGCTTGAGTTCAGTCAGATTCATATAGGAATGACGTAATCATTTATGGAGGGGGGAAATTAAGCTTTTGGCTTAATGAGGCCGCGCCGCGGAGAAGGCGACAGGATCGCGTACTAATCGAAAAGGAATGCGTCGGCGACGGCTTGCAGGGGGCAGTGGAGAAACCAGTGCGGGGCCGAATGTACCACCTGAGTTTGGGAGCGTCTAGCCCTGTTTCACGAAAAAGCCCCGCTATTTGCGGGGCTTTTTTTGACGACGCTTAGATGTTCGCGTCGAGGAAAGCTTGCAGCTGGGACTTCGACAGCGCGCCAACCTTGGTGGCTTGAACTTCGCCATTCTTGAACAGCATCAACGTAGGAATACCACGCACGCCATGCTTGGCCGGGGTTTCCTGGTTGTCGTCGATGTTCAGCTTGGCAATGGTCAGCTTGCCTTCGTAGGTAGTTGCAATGTCGTCCAGGACCGGAGCGATCATTTTGCAAGGGCCACACCATTCAGCCCAGTAGTCAACCAGCACCGGGCCAGCAGCCTTGAGTACTTCGGCCTCAAAGGTCGCGTCGGTGACGTGCTTGATAAGATCGTTGCTCATGGATGTCTCCGGATTGTAAGCAAAAAAAACGTTGCCCATCATAGCCGCCCTTCCCCCGTTCAGGAAGCCGCCTCTGATTGACTCTTGCTATGGCGATGCATGAGTTTGGGTATGAACCGCTCACGGCGTTACGGGAGTCACGAACGCAATCCCGGTACGCAACGCCGCATTGCGTACGTGTTCCTGCATGGTTTTTTGTGCCGCAGCACTGGCACGCCGGGCCAGGGCGCGCAGGATCTTGCGGTGTTCCTGCCAGGTCTCCATCGCGCGTTCCGGCCGGATGAACGGTAGTTTCTGGCTTTCCAGGAACACCTCGGCACTGGCACTCAGAATGCTCACCATCGCCTGGTTGCCGCTGGCCAGCAGAATGCGCTGATGAAATTCGAAGTCCAGCCGGGCGGCCGCCTCGAAGTCGCCCGCCTTGAGCACCTGGCGCATCGCCTCGACATTGTCTTCCAAGCTGTCCAGCGCCTCGATGGTCAAGGTCACCGCCGCCAAACCCGCCGCAAACCCTTCAAGGGCGTAACGCAACTGGAAGATATCCAGCGGCGTGGCCTGCGCCGCGAACGGCCAGGCAAACCCCGGCGACTCCTCGGCCGCCTGCACGAACACGCCTTTGCCCGGCTGCACGCTGACCACACCCAACGCGCTGAGCGATGACAACGCCTCGCGCAGGGACGCCCGGCTCACGCCCAACTGCACCGCGAGGTCGCGCTGTGACGGCAGTGCATCGCCCGCGACAAAGCCCTGCTCCTTGATCAGTTTGCGGATGGCTTGCAGGGCCGCTTCCGGTACGGCTTGGGCGATGGAATTCATAAAATTTCAAGGTTCCAGTCAACTGAGCGGCTAGTTGTAAAGCTATTCGAAGCTGGCGGCAAGCCACGCCCCAAAGGGGCTCGCAGGGTTTTGTCGACGCCCGAAAAGGGTGCGAAAAACCCATCAACTGTTCAGACCAGTAAGACCACCGCACCTCAATAAATCCCGGCCCTGCAGACGATCCTGGCAGTGCTGGCATGGGCTGTGCACTGAGCAAAGTCAGAAAATTCCTTCGCACTTTTCGGAGAGTTGCCATGACCAAGCGCTACAGCGCCCTGCTTACTGCCTTGTTTGCCAGCCTGATGCTGAGCCAGGCACCCGCCCAGGCCAATGGTCTGGACGACATCGTCGCCCGTGGCACCCTCAAGGTTGCCGTGCCTCAGGACTTCCCGCCGTTCGGCTCGGTCGGCCCCGACATGAAGCCACGCGGCCTGGACATCGACACTGCCAAGCTGCTGGCCGACCAGCTCAAGGTCAAGTTGGAACTGACTCCGGTCAACAGCACCAACCGCATCCCATTCCTCACCACCGGCAAGGTCGACCTGGTGATTTCCAGCCTAGGCAAGAACCCCGAGCGCGAAAAGGTCATCGACTTCTCCAAGGCCTACGCGCCGTTCTACCTGGCCGTATTCGGTCCGCCTGACGCCGCCATCAGCACCAACGACGACCTCAAGGGCAAGACCATCAGCGTGACGCGCGGCGCGATTGAAGACATCGAGCTGACCGCCGTGGCGCCCAAGGAAGCCACGATCAAGCGCTTCGAAGACAACAACTCGACCATCGCCGCCTACCTGGCCGGCCAGGTCGACCTGATCGCCAGCGGTAACGTGGTGATGGTGGCGATCAGCGAGCGCAACCCGAAACGCGTACCGGCGCTGAAAGTGAAACTCAAGGATTCGCCGGTGTACGTGGGCGTGAACAAGAACGAGCCGGCGTTGCTGGAAAAGGTCAACCAGATCCTGGTCGCGGCCAAGGCTGACGGCAGCCTGGAAAAGAATGCGATGCAGTGGCTCAAAGAGCCGTTGCCTGCTGACCTGTAACGCGACGGAGCTGATTTATGGCCTATCAATTCGACTTTATGCCGGTGCTGGCCAATACCGACCTGCTGTTGCGCGGCGCGCTGTTCACCCTTGAGCTGACGGCGATTGGCGCGATCCTGGGGGTCGCGCTGGGCACCGTCGGCGCGGTGGTAAGGGCGTGGAAGATCCAGCCGTTCGCCTGGTTTTTCGGGGTCTATGTCGAGTTGATCCGCAACACGCCGTTCCTGGTGCAGTTGTTCTTCATCTTCTTCGGCCTGCCGTCCCTGGGGCTGAAGATCACCGAGTGGCAAGCCGCGGTGCTGGCGATGGTGATCAACCTGGGGGCCTACTCCACCGAGATCATCCGCGCCGGCATCCAGGCCATCCCGCGCGGGCAACTAGAAGCCGCAGCCGCCTTGGCGATGACGCGTTTCGAGGCGTTCCGCCATGTGGTGCTGCTGCCGGCGCTGGGCAAGGTGTGGCCGGCCCTGAGCAGCCAGATCATCATCGTGATGCTCGGCTCGGCGGTGTGTTCGCAGATCGCCACCGAAGAGCTGAGCTTTGCCGCCAACTTTATCCAGTCGCGCAACTTCCGCGCGTTTGAAACCTACGCGCTGACCACCCTGGTGTACCTGTGCATGGCGCTGATGATTCGCCAGTTGCTCAACTGGATCGGGCGCCGGTTTGTGATGAGGAACAGCCGATGAGTGATTTTTCCTTCTGGGATATCGTGCGCAACCTGCTCACTGGCCTGCAATGGACGCTGTTGCTGTCGTTGGTGGCGTTTGTCGGCGGTGGCCTGATCGGCTTGCTGGTGATGACGATGCGCATCAGCCGCAAGGCCTTCGCGCGCAATGTCGCGCGTACCTACATTGAACTGTTCCAGGGCACGCCGCTGCTGATGCAGCTGTTCCTGGTGTTTTTCGGCGTGGCCCTGCTGGGAGTGGACATCTCGCCCTGGCTGGCGGCGGCGATCGCCCTGACCCTGTTTACCAGTGCTTACCTCGCCGAAATCTGGCGCGGCTGCGTTGACTCCATCGCCCACGGGCAATGGGAAGCCTCGGCCAGCCTGGCGCTGAACCCGCTTGAACAACTGCGCTACGTGATCCTGCCCCAGGCGCTGCGGATTGCCGTCGCGCCCACCGTGGGGTTTTCGGTGCAGGTGGTCAAAGGCACCGCCGTGACCTCGATTATCGGCTTCACCGAACTGACCAAGACCGGCGGCATGCTCGCCAACGCCACCTTCGAACCCTTCATGGTCTACGGCCTGGTGGCCCTCGGTTACTTCCTGCTCTGCTACCCCTTGTCCCTCAGTGCGCGCTACCTGGAAAGGAGACTGCATGCCTCTGCTTAGAATTTCCGCCCTGCATAAGTATTACGGCGATCATCACGTACTCAAGGGCATCGACCTGACGGTGGACGAAGGCCAGGTGGTGGCGATTGTCGGCCGCAGCGGCTCGGGCAAATCCACCTTGCTGCGGACCCTCAATGGCCTGGAATCCATCAACGACGGCGTGATCGAAGTCGATGGCGAATACCTCGACGCCGCCCGCGCCGACCTGCGCAGCCTGCGCCAGAAAGTCGGCATGGTGTTCCAGCAGTTCAACCTGTTCCCGCACCTCACGGTCGGCGAAAACGTGATGCTCGCACCGCAGGTTGTGCAAAAAGTGCCCAAGGCCAAGGCGGCCCAACTGGCTAAGCAGATGCTGGAACGCGTCGGGTTGGGCGAGAAGTTCGACGCCTTTCCCGATCGCCTGTCCGGCGGCCAGCAACAGCGCGTCGCGATTGCCCGCGCCCTGGCCATGTCGCCCAAGGTGCTGCTGTGCGATGAAATCACCTCGGCCCTCGACCCGGAACTGGTCAACGAAGTGCTCAGTGTGGTGCGCCAACTGGCGAAAGACGGCATGACCCTGATCATGGTGACCCACGAGATGCGTTTTGCCCGGGAAGTCGGCGACAAGCTGGTGTTCATGCACCAGGGCAAAGTCCATGAAGTGGGCGACCCCAGGGAGCTGTTCGCCAACCCCAGGACGCCTGAATTCGCCAACTTCATTGGCTCGGTGGAACAGCCGGGCTGACCAGCTCGAAACTGCCCTGCCCTTCAAGCTGCGTCTCGCTGCGCACGGCAAAGGCGTCAGCCGGCAGGTCGGTGTCGATATCGACCTGGGCGGTCAATCGCCGACCTGCCACCGGCAGCCCTGCCGCTTGCGCCACCAGGGTCTGGCCGGGCGATAACTGGCCGCTGGCGGGGTCACCGGGTAAATGCGCAGCAGCCCACCCCACCGCACGCCCATCGACTTGGGCGTGTTTGAGGCTCAGGCGAAACCGCCCCTGACGACCCAACCGGAACCCATCGGCATCAGCTGCAACAGCATTGAAACGCAGCCCCATCACAGCAGGTTCAGCGCAAAAAACGCTCAGGCTCAACGAGCGTGTGCCAAGCATAACGGAAGCGTTTTCAACCAGCGCTTCGCTGCGAATGGCGCCATAGTCGATGCGCGGCTGGCTTAAGGATAATCGGCAGTTATCAGCCCGTACGTGAGGCGCTGCCAGCAGCGTGCAGAGCACTGCCAGGCACAGGACGTCAAGCTTGGCGGCCATGGCACACCGCCGACGTGGTTTCATAGAACGAGTCATTGTCAGGCTTGGTCTCGAGGTCAATGCGCAAATGGCAGGTTGAAGAGTCCGGCAATGAAACCCGCAGGCTTTGCGATTCATCGACGTCGTTTAGGAAAATCATGCCCTCACCCACCACGCTGGTGAGGAAGCGGTCACCTTTGCCGAATACTGCGGCGCCCTGAGGCAATGGGCGGCCGTGCTGATCACTCGCGGTGACCAACAGGCGGCGCACTTTCACCACGTCGAAGTTCACCGCATTGACCGACCCACGGCCCGCCGCGAGTAGCTGCGTGCCGTTTTTCAGGTCGACGCGCCTGGGCAGGGATTTGGTCTGCACTTCGACCCGGCTGCGGGTGTAGGCCGGCAAGCCTGCGATCACCGCCTGCCCGCTGAAGTCGGTCCACACCGGGCCTTGCGGAGTCTCGACCTTCGCCGAACCAATATCCCCCACCGAGACAATGCCAAACGTGTCCTGCACCGGATAAGGTGAGAAAGTCAGCCCACGTCCGTGGGCCACTACACCGCCTTGCAACTGCCCGGTATAGCTATTGCCCTGGGGATCACGACTGACGCCCAGGGCAACCTGGGTATAGCGCGGCAGCAGGTTCACCTGCCCACGCACAGATTGCTCCCGGGCGCTGATGTCGCGCTCGACACCCACTTCATAATTCACGTAGTCATTGACCCGTTCGCTGAGCGCCGTACCGGCCGTGAACTGGTCACCCCGGCGACTGGTAAAGCTGCTCACGCGGCGATCACTGCCCAGGGGCACGCTGACCTGCAATCGCACGGACAGCTCATTATCCACAGTCCTTTCGCGCTCCCGGCCACCTGGGTTGGCGCCTGGTTCCCTGCGCGTTCCGCCTACTTGCGAGTCGGCGATCAGCGCAACGTCGGCACGGCTGAATGACTTGTTCCACGCGGCAAATACATGCTCGGTGGCTTGCCGGTCAAATTGCGCACTGCGGGTATAGCCCAGGGAGAACACCCCCAGCGTGGGTTCGGCCCAGCTCATGCCGGCGGTGTATTGATTTTTGAAACGCGAACCCAGCGCATCAGCCCTCAAGCCCCGCGTGGTTTCAGTAACCTCGCGATAACCCGGCGTCTGGGTGGTCGCGCTGAGGTTGACCTCGAGATTGCCGTACACCGGGCTGCTTGCCGAAACGCTGGTGCGCGAGCCGGAGACTGAATTTTTGCTGTCTCGTGAAAGGTTCTGCCGTGCGCTCACGGAAACCTGCTGGAAAAGCCTGCTGCTCAAAGTGCCACCGGCCGACCAGTAACCCTCGGTGCCCAACAAGCCCAGGCCAGCAGAGGCGTTTTGCCCCAGCCCCCATGTGCCGCTGCCCATGGCGACCACCGAGGTGGGAACATGCTCGCCGGTGTTTTCGCGCAGCTTGCCCAGCGAAAAATAATAACCGGGCGCCGCTGGAACAGCCCCCGCAAATGAAGCTGCCGGCACCACAAAACTGCGCCTGACGCCGCGTGCATCGATCACGCCGACCTCAAGGTCACTGGTGCCATTGAGCAACGGCAGCCCGGTCAAGCGGAAGGGACCTTCGGGCACCAGCGTGCTGTGGATCAATACGCCGGACTGGCGAACCTCAATCCGCGACTGGCTCTGGGCAAGGCCCTCCACCACAGCATTGTTGCTGCTGGCGGGTGTGCGCGATTGACCATCCGGGGAAAACTGCAGGCCCGACAATTGGAGGCCGCCAAACACCGGGTTGTTGCTGGAAATCTGGCCCACCTGGAATGTCGAATGCAGTGCTGCAATATCGCGCTGGGCATAGGCGTACAGGTGCTCGGTACGCGCCTCGCCGTTGTCGGACACGTAGAACTGACGGCTGCGCACAATCCAGTCCTCAAGGTTGAAACCCACCTCGGTGTAGGCCGACACAAACCGGCTCGGACCACTGCGCGAGCGGCTGTCGAAACCCAGCACGTCATAGTTGAACAACGCCGCCGCGCCGCCCCTGGAAAAATCCCCGACGTCCCACTCGGGCGCACGCAATGCCTGGGTCGGCACCACCAGTGCTACTTCGTCGGTACCGGGCTGCAGCTTTACCTTGGTCGTCGGGAATGCACCCAGGAAGTCATGGCAGGCCTGTTCCGGTGCGGCGCCTTCGCGGATGACTGCAGCGGGCTGCACCAGCCCGGCTTTCTCCAGCAAACCAGGGGTGAAACACAAGCGGCCGTCCTGGTCGAACCGTGCGTCCACCAACCCAAGCGGGTTACCGTTGACCCGCACCCCCACCACCTGTTCGCCTTCGCCAAAGCGCGCGGCACTGCGGAAGTAGTCGGAGACCTTTGGGTCGATCCCGTGGGCGGTCAGTGCGGCGAGATCGAAGCCCTCCCCCAACTCCAGCGCGGGCGCAAGGCCAGGGACACTCCATAGCGTCGCGAAGCCGATAAACAGGGTCGATACGCCGGGCCAGGTACAGGCCGCAAAACGCTCACTCGAAGGGTTTGTCATGAGTCGATCAACCCTCGCCGGCTTTGATCGGTGTGCGGTAGCTGTCCACCGCAAACCCATAGACCGTGGCCGGTTCGATCTCGACCTCGGCAACGCTGCCCAACGGGCTGTCGACCTTCACCTCCAGCACTTCACCCGGCAAAATGTAGGTCCGCGGCAAAGTCGCCGGCAAACCTTGCGGCAGCAACTTCACCTCCGGCGCCAGGCGTACGACATAGGCGCTGTCGTTATGGACCCTGAGGCGCTCGCCTGCGCGCTTCCACGTCAGCAACTCCCATGGGGTGTGGTGCCTAGGCAGGCCTCGCGGGTGCAGGATCAACGGCAAATTCTGCCGCAGCGTGATACCGATGGTCGCTCCACCAGCAGTGCGCGCCTGGGGAATACCTTCGAAGGACACGCGCTTGAGCCGTTGAGTCTTGAGCGGCGCCTTAAGGGTGCTGATGAAACGCACCAACTGCGTGTCGCCTGCCTCCACCCGCGTAATGGGCGGTGTGACAATCAGTAGCGGCTCCAGGTCCTCGGGTACGTTTTCGATCACCGAATGGAGCAGCGCCGGCCCCGCATCGGTATTCTTGATATTTATTGTGGCTTCACCGTCTTCTTCATAAAGCACCACGACGGTGGTTTCCGGTTGCATGCCGTCAGCGATGGCGGCAGCGGTAAAAAAGAGCCAACCACTGGCACTCCACAATAGCGCACTACTTATTAATAAAAGACCGCGCACTTAACCTTCCCCGCTTACGATTAACTTGACTGTTAACAGTCAAACGCCCACGAGAAAACAGCCAATAAGAAAGCGTAACTTTCTGACCGGCTGTTTTCCGTTGTTTAGATGTAACTCAATACAAGCGTGGCGCGCCCATCAAGTGACACATCGCGACTCAAGTCCAGATCCTGAGCCCGATTGATCACTGCCCTGACCACAAGCGTGCCGGTCAGTTGGTTAATCGACGCAGGAGTAGCGGCCACACCATTACGCCATGAGTACTGACTTGGGGTTTGAGCAACCCTGCCATCGCTTAATTGCCACGCACCCGCGCCGATACGCGTGATGGGGCCCAGTGCCACATTGGAAGCCCGCAGGTCCCTGAGGGTGACCGAATAGCCACCGGTTCGCCGGGTTCCCACCGCGCCCAATCCAAAGTTCTGCGCCTCGGTAAACCCGGCTCCCAGGATATTCGTCACCTTGCTGCCGGCCTGCAGATCAGTAAAGGAAAGCCCGAAGCGGGTAGGCGTCGCGCCGCAATTGACGACCAGCGAAGTGCTGCGTTCTTCGCGCGGGTTGAACGCCGTCTGGGACAATTCGCCGGAGCGAATCGTGCCGTAATCGATAATGCCGCTGCCCGCCAGGCTGAGGTTACAGGCCGCCGGTGTGATCGTGCCCCTGACCACCAATTGGGCGCTGGTGGATGCCTGGGCACTCAAGCCAGCAGCCATGCATGCGATACCGAGAGTCAAGCCAACAATTTTTTTCATGTTTGTCCTGTCACTATAAAGTTTACAGGCGTTGTTTATTTGTGCCTTGGCGACTCCATCGCCTTGTTCTTCATCTTCCGGGAAATACACCACGATAAATAAATAACACCCAGGCAGAATTGCCTGATGACAGTCTGTCGCTTTGGCACTCGACTTAAGAATCAGATAAAACGGTGTTAATTGTGGGCGCCACGAGAATAAGCAGTCGCTACATCTTCACAACGAGGTAGTCCCAGACACAATAACGAAAAAGATACTGACTCACTTAGTGTAGGAAAATCTCATAATCCTTCTACTACACCGCACAGCTAAAATGCCCTACTGCGTCGAGGAACTTACCCACCGGGCCTTACAAAAGAGTCCTACATTTCCCACAATAATTCCCCACAGACAGCCCCATGGAAATTACTGAAGCACAACGCGTTGGCGTCAGCGGTCGATCGTGGCACGATGGCAAGGTTATCGACCGAGACCCCCAAACCATGCCGCAATCCCAAGCCAAGAATCTGTCCCTGATCGCCGCCATCGACCTGGGCTCCAACAGCTTTCACATGGTCGTGGCCAAGGCCCAGAACGGCGAAATCCGCATCCTCGAGCGGCTCGGCGAAAAAGTGCAGCTGGCCGCCGGGATCAACGACGAGCGCCAACTCAACGAAGAGTCCATGCAACGCGGGCTCGATTGCCTCAAGCGCTTTGCCCAACTGATCAACGGCATGCCCCTGGGTGCTGTGCGAATCGTCGGCACCAACGCGTTGCGTGAAGCACGTAACCGTGGCGAATTCATCCGCCGCGCCGAGGAGATCCTCGGGCACCCGGTAGAAGTCATCTCCGGCCGTGAAGAAGCGCGCCTGATCTACCTCGGGGTGTCGCACACCCTGGCCGACACCCCCGGCAAGCGCCTGGTGGCGGACATCGGCGGCGGCAGTACCGAATTCATCATCGGCCAACGTTTCGAACCCTTGCTGCGCGAAAGCCTGCAGATGGGCTGCGTCAGCTATACCCAGCGCTACTTCAAGGACGGCAAGATTACCCCGGCGCGCTACGCCCAGGCCTACACGGCAGCGCGGCTGGAGATCATGAGCATCGAACACGCCCTGCACCGCCTGACCTGGGATGAAGCCATCGGTTCGTCGGGGACCATTCGCGCCATCGGCCTGGCGCTCAAAGCCGGCGGCCATGGCACCGGCGAGGTCAACGCCGAAGGCCTGGCGTGGCTCAAGCGCAAGCTGTTCAAGCTGGGCGACGCGGAGAAAATCGACTTCGACGGCATCAAGCCCGACCGCCGCACCATTTTCCCGGCCGGCCTGGCGATTCTTGAAGCAATCTTCGACGCCCTCGAACTGCAACGCATGGACCACTGCGACGGCGCGCTGCGTGAAGGCGTGCTCTACGACCTGCTCGGCCGCCACCACCACGAGGACGTGCGTGAGCGCACCCTGACCTCGCTGATGGAGCGTTATCACGTTGACCTCGAACAGGCCGCGCGGGTGGAGCGTAAAGCCCTCCACGCCTTTGACCAGGTGGCCGAAGACTGGGACCTGGAAGACGGTGTATGGCGTGAACTGCTGGGCTGGGCGGCCAAGGTGCATGAAGTGGGCCTGGATATCGCCCACTACCATTACCACAAGCACGGCGCCTACCTGATCGAGCACTCGGACCTCGCCGGTTTCTCCCGTGAAGACCAACAGATGCTTGCCCTGCTGGTACGCGGCCATCGCCGCAACATTCCCAAGGACAAATTTGCCGAGTTCGGCGACGAAGGCATCAAGCTGATCCGCCTGTGCGCGCTGCTGCGTTTTGCGATCCTGTTCCACCACATCCGCGGCACCCAGGAAATGCCTCAGGTGACCCTGCGCGCCAATGGCGACAGCCTGGACGTGGTGTTCCCGAAAGGTTGGCTGGACGAGAACCAGCTGACCCAGGCGGACTTCGCCCAGGAAGCGGAGTGGCTGACGCGGGTGGGGTTCAGCTTGAACCTGCGCTAAAGAACACTGCAAAACAAATGTGGGAGGGGGCTTGCCCCCGATTGCAGTGTGTCAGTC